>CAZXXM010000011.1:0-18907 GCA_964644715.1 uncultured Salinisphaerales bacterium | reverse complement strand
ACCACGCTGCCGCGTCGCCAGACCTCGGCGTTGTCGGCCTGGTTCTGGTCGTAAAGGCGGTTGGCCGGTATGCTGGCTTTCGACGCGTTGCGCATGATGTCGAAGCCTTCGGCGATCGCCTGCATCATTCCGTATTCGATGCCGTTGTGAATCATCTTGACGAAGTGCCCTGCGCCCGCGGGGCCGGCGTACAGATAGCCCTCCTCGGCACGACGGTCGAAGCCCTCGCGGCTGCCGGTGAGGGGAATGTCGCCGCGTCCCGGCGCGAGCGCGCGGAAGATCGGATCGAGCCGTTCGAAAGCCGGCTGGTCGCCGCCGATCATCATGCAGTAGCCGCGCTCCAGCCCGTAGACGCCGCCACTGGTGCCGACATCGAGGTAGCGGATGCCGCGCGGTGCGAGTTCTTCGGCGCGGCGGACGTCGTCGTGGAAATGACTGTTGCCGCCGTCGATCAAGCTGTCGCCCGGCTGCAGGCGCTGCGCCATGGCCTGTACATGCTGCTCGGTGATCGGGCCGTGCGGCAGCATCAGCCAAACCGCGCGCGGCACGGAGAGTTTGGAGACGAAATCGTCGAGGCCGGTGGCACCGACCGCCCCTTCCGCGACGAGCGCCGCCACCGCCTTGGGATCGATGTCGTACACCACCGCGTCGTGACCCGCACGCATCAGGCGCCGGACGATGTTGGCGCCCATGCGACCCAGTCCGATCATGCCGAGCTGCATTGCCGTTCTTCCGTTCTGAATAGGGTGGGCATCTTCGCGGATGGGAGCGCCGATGTCCTCAACCGGCGCCTCCGTTCGTGCTCAGCCGAAGGCCTTGCGCAGCGCGGGGCCGAGCCCTCGACCGAACAGGTCCAGGAAGCGTGCCTGGTCCGGACCCGGCGCGTGGAAGACCAGGTGATTGAACCCGAGTTCGACGTAGGCGCGGACCTTGTCGACGGCCTCGTCCACGTCGTCGCTGACGATCCAGCGGGACGCCGCGCGCTCGATCGGCAGCGCGTCGGCGAGCTTTTCCATCTCGCAGGGGTCCTCGACATTCATCTTTTCTTCGGGCGACAGCGACAGCGGCGCCCAGAAGCGCGTGTCGTCACGTGCGCGTGCGCGGTCGGTGTCGAACGAGAGCTTGATCTCGATCATGCGGTCGATGCCGTCGTCCGGCTTGCCAGCCTTGGCCAGACCCACGGAGACGTTCGGCAGCAAGGTTTCGGTGTAAAGCGTCCAAGGCTTGCCGCTCGTGCAGATGAACCCGTCGGCCTGTTCGCCGGCGAGTTTGGCCATGTAGGGGCCGGCGCCCGCCACGTAGATCGGAACCGGCTGCTCCGGACGGTCGTAGATCGTCGCGTTGTGAGTCTTGTAGAACTTGCCCTCATAGCTCAAGCGTTCTTCGCGCCAGAGTCGCCGTATGAGATCGATGGATTCCTTGAAGCGCGCGGTGCGTTCGGACTGCTCGGGCCAAGCCATGCCGCTCGAAGGAACCTCGTTCAGCGACTCGCCGGTGCCGATGCCGAGCGCGACGCGACCCGGGAACAAGGCGCCGAGCGTGCCGAAGGCCTGGGCCACGATCGAGGGGTGGTAGCGGAACGTCGGCGTGAGCACGCTGGTGCCGAGCAGCGCGCGGGAGGTTCTTGCGCCCAACGCGCCCAGCCAGGCCAGCGAGAACGGCGCATGGCCGCCGGCGTGACGCCAGGGCTGGAAGTGATCGCTGATCCAGATCGAATCGAAGCCGACCGCCTCGGCCTTCACCGCGTAGTCGAGCAGCTCGCGCGGACCGAACTGCTCGGCGGAAGCCTTGTAACCCAGCTTGAGCGACTTCATCGGTGCAGATTCCAGTGGGATCCGACGCGGCGGGCGAGTGAGGTGCGCACTCGCGTCATCCGCGCATCATCTTGGCGAAGGCCTCGAGTTCGCGCGGGATGTCCGGACCGGCGGGCTGGAACGCAATCTCGGTGGCGCCCTTGGCCTCGAGTGCCGCGAGGCGTTCACGCCAGGCGTCCCGGCTCATCGACATGTTGTTGCGAGCCAGCAGGTCGCCGGTGATGTACGGCCGGTCGCGATCGTTGACGCCGACGAGGTGGCCGTCGTGCATCGCCAGATGCCGCTTGCTGTCCGGAACCGAGTCGTAGAGCTTCTTCCACTCTTCGCCGCCGGGAATCTGGTCGAGCATGTGATGCTCGAGGAAGTAATGCAGCAGCACGCTGCCGCCGTGCCCCGCGGCTGCCATCGCGCGCGCGGAATCGGGAGACTCGCCCTGATCGAGCACGGTGCCGAACAGCAGCACGACGCTCCAGTCGAACCCGGCCATCGGCTCGAACACGCCGAACACGCCCTGCGCGAGTTCCTTGGCCGTCGCCGCGCCCTTCGGGCCGCCTGCGGCGATCACGAACGGCAGCTCGATGGGACGCTTCGCGCCGTAGCCTTCCCATTGCAGCATGCGGATGGTGGCGCCCTCCCACTCCACATCCTCGCCGCGCAGCAGGCCGCGCAGCGCCACGATGTAGTCCGACACGTAGCGCCAGGTCAGCGGGCGCTGGCCCATGCTGACGCGTGCCGTGAAGCCCGAGCCCACGCCGATGACGACGCGATCCCGGCCGGCGGCCGACACCAGGGTGGCGATGGCCGCCGCCGTCGTCATCGGGTGACGCAGGTGCGGCACGAGCACGCCGGTGCCGAGCATGATGCGTTTGGTGCGGTCCGCCGCGCGGCAGAGCTGGACCCAGACGTCGGGATACAGCGCCGGAGAGTCGTAGAACCAGGCCCGCTCGTAGCCGAGTTCTTCGGCGATGCGTGCGTGTTCCGGAGTTTGTTCCGAGGTGGCGAATGCGCAGGCCAGCTTGAGCGCCATGGCGTGATTCCTCCTTCGCGGCAAATGGACCGGTCGTCTGCCGGCTCGATCCCGAGTGTCGCGCCCACACGGCACCCGGCCTATCCGGGTGCATCCTAGGCCCACCGACGTGGAAGCCTCCCGTAGCCCGGACGAAGTCCGGGTTTGCGTTCTGCAAAGCGACACCCCGGACTCCGTCCGGGCTACGTTGCCGAGTTGCGGCCGCAGCCGGATCAGCCTTTCGTCAGCGACAGGAAGTGATCGAGCGCCATGAAGTGGTCCTCGAAGAACTGGTCTTCGAGATCGGGCAAGCTCGCGATGGCGTACCAGCCCGGCGTCGCCTCGTTGCTCAGGGTCTCGACGACGGGACGTTTCGCCGAGCGGATGTCGAAGCGATAGGCCATCGAGACGATGCGACCCGGACGCTGGCTGCGGCCGGGTGCTTCGAAGAATGCCTTGCCGGTCAGTGCGTGATCGAACTCCGCCGGCATCAGGCCGATCCCGACCTCTTCGGTGAGCTCGCGCAGCGCCGCCTCGTACGTCACCTCGCCGGCCTCGACGTGGCCGCCCGGCATCGCGAGCAGGCCTTCGCCGGTGCCCGGACCGCGACGGATCAGCAGGACGTCGCTTCCCCAGGTGACGATGCAGTCGGCGCACAAGGTGAAGCGGGTGTACGGCATCGGGCCCCACTTCTTCTCCTCGGCATCGTGCAGGCTCTTCTCGATGCGGATCTGCTTCCACTCCGGTCGCGTCGTGTGGACCTTCAGATACTCCAGGATCGAGGGATGAAGCAGGTCCTCGACGGCCAGCAGGCCGATCGCCGTCTGCGGCGACGACAAGATGGCGTTGCGGATCGTCGTGGCGTCCGCTTCCATCTCGCGCGGAAGCGTCAGCAGGTCCCAGCCTTCGAACAGGCGTAGGTAGCGGCTGGTCTGATCCTTCTCGTGACCGACCAGCACCACCTGGCGACCGTCCGCACCCAGCCGGGTCACCTGGCTACGGACATCGGCCGCCCAGCGGCGGTTGTCGTAGTAGTCGCGCACGCCGATGAAGTCGATCCGTTCGAGTTCGTCGGCACGCAGGCCAAGCCGGATCATCGCGACGCGCTCCGCCTGCGTGAATGGGTTGCGGGGTGTCCGCGCCTGAATGCAAGAACCGAGCACGATCGCGAGGCGCTCGCCTCGCGCGAGCGCTTCGCGAATCAGCCAGAAGTGCCCGCGATGCGGAGGCTGGGCGCGCATGACGACGACGCTGCGGAGAGCTTTCACGGAAGGACCTTGGCAGTGAGGGGAATCTGGCGGCCGGCACCGAACGCGCGCGGCCGGACGCGGATGATGGGAGCGGCCTGGCGCCGCTTGTACTCGCTCTGCGCCAGGCGGCGCCGGGTGTTCGCAAGATGATCCTTCAAGACCCTGTCGCCTCCCGTTTCGATCGAGTGGATGAACGCGACGCCTTCCGGATCGAATTCGACCAGTCCACGCAGCATCAGGTCGAGGAGGTCGTACGGCGGCAGCGCATCCACGTCGCGCTGGCCCGGTGCCAGTTCCGCGGATGGCGGCTTGTCGAGAATGTTGGCGGGAATCACCGTCCGGCCGAAGCGGTCGTTCAGCGCACGCGCCACGGCGTACACCTCGGTCTTGTAGAGATCGCCGATCAGGTTCAGACCGCCGGTGGAATCGCCGCCCAAGGTGTAGAAGCCCACCGAGATCTCGCTCTTGTTGCCGGTGGTCAGCATCAGCGGGCCGTACTGGTTCGAATAGGCCATCAGAATCACCGCGCGCAGGCGCGCCTGCAGGTTTTCCTGGGCGACGCCGGTCAGGCTTTGCAGCGCGGCTCCCGGGCGTGTGAAGGCGCGTTCGAAATCTTGCTGCGCCCGATCGACCAGCCCGACGATCGGATGCGTGAACAGCTCCACGCCCAGGCTCCGGCACAGCAACTCGCTGTCGTCGACCGAGCCCGACGACGAGAAGCGCGACGGCATCGTGATCGCCTTGACGTTGTCAGGCCCCAGCGCAAGCGCGCTGAGCGCGATCGTGACGGCCGAATCGATGCCGCCGGAACTGCCGACCAGCACCTGGCTGAAGCCGCAATGGCGCATGTAGTCGCGAAGGCCCAGCACGATCTGGCTGGTGTAGAAATGCTCGGGCGCGAGGTCCTGGTCATGCGTCGGCGTCGTCAGGCCCTCGCCGTCCCCGACCCGCTCGACGCGCAGGGTCTGGCTCTCGAAGCGCTGCGCCTCGGCGACGACGGCGCCCGCCGGGCTCATGACGAAACTCGATCCGTCGTAGACCAGTTCGTCCTGGCCGCCAACCTGGTTGACGTAGACCAGCCAGGCCCCGAGCGTCGTGGCGATGCGTTTGCCGAGTTCGTGCCGCACGGCGCGCTTGCCGACATGGCTCGGACTGGCGTTGATGCTCACCAGCACATCGGGCCGGGCGGCCTGCAGCGCCTGCACCGGATCGGCCATGTACTGCATCTGCTCGAAGTTCCAGATGTCTTCGCAGATCAGGAAGCCCACGGTCTTGCCGGCGATCTGCAGCGTCCGCGCATTGGGGCGGCCCGGTTCGAAGTGGCGCAGCTCGTCGAACACGCCGTAGGTCGGCAGCAACTGCTTGTGGTACTCGAGAACGACGGCGCCGTTCTGGATGACGAGCAGCGCGTTGAGGAAGGCCTTGCCGGCGCCGGGATTCGGACGCGGCGCGCCGATGACGATCGTCAGCCGGGGAAAGCCGCGGCTCATCTCGACGATCTGGCGAACCGCGTGGTCGACGCGTTCCATGAAGCCGGGTTCGAGCAGCAGATCCCTTGGGTAATAGCCCGTCACGCAGAGTTCCGGGAACACCACCAGATCCGCGCCGGCGTCGCCGGCAAGACCGATCTGCCGCGTGATGAGGACCTGGTTGCAGGCCATGTCTCCCACGGTCGGATTGATCTGCGCGAGATGGAGGTTCATCGGCGCCTCAGGCGCTCAGCGGCTGCTTGAAGACGTCGGAGAGATAGCGGACGAAGGTCGCGTCGTCGCACAGCGTCTTGCCCGGCGAGTCGGACAGCTTGGCCACGGGTGATCCATTGCAGCGGACCAGCTTCATGACGATGTTCAGCGGCTTCGGGCCCAGATCGTTCATCAGGCTGGTGCCGATGCCGAAGCCGGTCAGCATGCGGTCGCCAAAGTGATGCCACAGCTGGATGGCGGTTTCGAGCTTGAGGCCGTCCGAGAACACCAGGCGCTTCGTCGACGCGTCCACACGCAGCTTCTGGTAGTGGTGGATGATCTTCTCGCCCCACACGATCGGGTCTCCGGAGTCGTGCCGCACGCCGTCGAACAGCTTGGCGTGGTACAGGTCGAAATCGCGCAGGAAGGCATCGACGCCGACGACGTCGGTCAGCGCGGTCCCCAGATCGCCGCGGTATTCCTGCACCCAGGTTTCGAGCGCCTGCGACTGGAAGCGCGAGAGCCGCACGTTGCCCATGCCCTGGAACAGCTGCAACCACTCGTGCGCCATCGTCCCGATCGGCGTCAGACCGAGCTCCATCGCGATCTTCACGTTGCTGGTGCCCTTGAAATAGGCGGGTACCGCGGCCTTCAGCCGCTTCGCCACCTCGGCCTGCCATTGGCCGCTGTAGCGGCGGCGCAGGCCGAAGTCGAAGAACTCGAACGGATGGCGGCGCTGGGTTTCTTCCGGCAGCGCGCGCAGCCGCTCGATCTTGGCGTCGAGCCGCGCAATGCCTTCGGCTGTCGGGTCTTGGCCGGTACGCGCGGCGAGCTCGCGGAAATACAGCTCGTTGACGATCGACAGCACCGGGATCTCGAATCCGGTGGTGTGAACGATCGGCCCGGCCGCGTCGATGAGCAGGTTCGGACCTGCAGTCGAGACGCGGATGAACCGCCGCTGGAAGCGGAACAGGTGCAGCCAGTCGATGAAATCGCTCTTCATGAAACGGAGCCCCGCGACGTAGGCGAGCTCCCGGGGCTGGAACGTCAGCGAGCACAGGTGATCGAGTTGCTCGTCCACCGCGACGGCCAGTTCCGCGAGCGGGAACTGGGGCTCGTTGCGGCAGACGAAGCGGTACTGCGCCTGGGCAGCCGGGGCGTGATGCAGCATCGCCTGCCACATCGTCAGCTTGTAGAGGTCGGTTTCGAGCAGGCTGTTGATGATCGGCTTCATCGGGGTTCTCGCTCAGGCCAGGCTCGCGACGGTGCCGCCGCCTTGGGTCAGTTGCTTCAGGAAGCGCTCGCCCTGCGCCTCGAAGCCGGCGACCGGGCTGCTGCCGTCGCGGAACAACACGATCTTGCGTGCCATGACGTCCGCCGGCGCGGTGGCCAGCTGGATCACGTCGTTCACGGTCGCCGCGACGCAGTGGCTCAAGGCCTCACCGGCCACCAGGATGCGGTCCGCGCGGCCGAGGCGCTCCAGCAGTGGCCGGTTGGTATCGGTCCGAGGGTCGAGCGGATCGACCACCTCGGCCCGGATCGCGGAGTAGCTTTCGACGTTGGGATTCTGGCCCTTCAATACCCGCTCGAAGCCCCTGGTCTTCTTCAGCTCCCACTCGTTGCAGGCGGCGAGGATGTCCTGCTGGATGTTGTGGCCAGCGCTTCCCACCTGGCAGTGCACCGGCCACAAGGTGTGGGTGTAGCGACCGCCAGCCTCGAGGTCGCTCAGGTACTTCAGCGCGCGCGGCATCTGCTCGAGATTCGCGGTGTGGAAGTCGCCGTTGCGGGCCTGGGCGAACGTCACCTGGGTGAACGGTGCCGGGATGTTTCCGTCGCGGTCCCGCCACGCGACGTTGTGGCCGATGTCGAGCACCTCGTGGCTGTCGAGGGTCACGACGATGTCGTCGATCGCGTCGAGATTGCGGCGGATGAAATCGGCGACCCGCCGCATGTCGGCGATGGCCCCGGCAACGGGCAAGGAAGCACCCGGCTGGTCCATGAAATCGTTCTGCGGATCGATGAGGAGAAGAGTGGTGGCCATGACGAGGTCCGGCAGCTTCGGTGTCCGCATCTTACTCTGTTAGTTGCACTGTGCAACTAAGTGAGGGATGATGTTTCTCAACAGGCCGCTTACGTTTGGTTTCCGGAGACATCGCATCGTGGCGTCGAGCAGCAGACCGGCATCCCGCAAACCCCAGGGCATCATCGTCCTGGTCGACGTCGCGCTGTTCACGATCACCGAAACGGGGTTGAGCGTTCTCGTCCACGAGCGGCCGAACGCGCCGTTTCGCGGGAAGCTCGCGTTGCCGGGCGGCTACATCCGGCCGCAGGAAGATGCCGACGCTCCCAGCGCGGCGCGCCGGGTGCTCGCCGACAAGACCGGAATCGAAGCGCCGTATCTCGAACAGCTCGGCACCTACAGCGGAGCGGATCGCGATCCGGGCGGCTGGTCGCTGTCCGTGGCCTATTACGCGCTGGCACCGCGCGGACAGGTGGAGGCCAGCGGCATGAAGGGTCGCTGGCTCGACGTCGACCGCTCATCACGCCTCGCCTTCGACCATGACGACATCGTCGGCGATGCCGTGGAGCGCATCCGCAACAAGTCGGCCTACTCGTCCCTGCCCGCGTTCCTGGCCGGAGAGCGCTTCACGATGTCGCAGCTGCAGGCGGTCTACGAGCAGGTGCTGGGCACGTCGATCGACAAGGTGTCGTTCCGGCGGCGAATGGCGGAGATCGATGCGATCGAACCGATCGATGGGTTGTTTTCATCCGGACAGAATTCGCGCCCCGCGCAGATCTACCGGATCAAGCCGGCGCTCAAGTCCGGCCTGGGGGTTCTTGCGCGCGGATTCGGTGGGCGCTGATCGAGAGGCGCGCAAGGTGGGTTACTGCGACGTCCCCCCGAAATTGAGTAGCAGACTCTAAAAGCGCCAGGCTCGAATAATTTACGGAACAATTCGAGCCAACCGAGTACCGCACCGTCGACTCCAGGCCGCCGCGCCGACGCTCACCGCCCGGCGGCCGCGACGAGCCGGCCGCCATCGAGACGTTCGATACGCGACGCCACCGACAGCCACGCCGGGTGGTGCGTCACCGAGATGACGGTGAGCCGCTCGCGTGCCGAGAGATCGGCGACATTGCGGACGATCAGCGCTTCGCTGTCCGGATCCAGCGCGCTGGTCGCCTCGTCGAGGATCAGCAGCCGCGGACGGTGAACCAGCGCCCGTGCGAGCGCGATACGCTGCCGCTGCCCGCCGGACAGCGCCCCGCCCCGTTCGCCGACGACCGTCTGCAGACCCTCGGGCAGCTTCTGAACGAAGTCCCAGGCCCCAGCCTGGCGGATCGCGTGCTCGATGTCGGCAGTCGAGAAGCGTGGATCGCCGAGGCCGACGTTGCCGGCGATCGTGTCGTGGAACAGGTTCAGCTCCTGTGGCACGTAACCGA
This sequence comes from uncultured Salinisphaerales bacterium, assembly GCA_964644715.1. GTDB lineage: Bacteria > Pseudomonadota > Gammaproteobacteria > Nevskiales > Nevskiaceae > Panacagrimonas. The sequence goes on along the minus strand of CAZXXM010000011.1, from coordinate 9,711 downwards.
TCATCGCGCGCCAGCGCGAGAGGTCGAGCTCGTCCAGGCTCGCGCCGTCGACGAGGATCCGGCCCGACTGAGGCCGGTGAAATCCGAGCAGCAGGTCGATCAAGGTCGTCTTCCCGGCACCCGAGGGACCGGTCAGCGCGATCAGCTCGCCGACTTCGACGATCAGGCTCAGATCGTCGATCGTGCGATGCGCCGCGTAGGCGAAGCCCAGATTCCGGAACTCGATGCGTTGCTCCAGCGTGGGCAGGCGACCGGCACGCAGGTCTTCCTGCGCCGCGCGCGCTTCGAGGATCGCGCCGTGCACCGCCTCGAATCCGCCGCCGTGCGAATGCAGGTTGTGCAGTTCCTGCTGCGCCTTGCCGACCGTGGAGACGATCTTCACCAGCAGCAGGCTGAGCATGATCACTTCGCCGATCGGCATCTGCAGCGTCTTCAGCGCCACGTAGAGCCCAGCCACCAGAAACACGCCGAGGATCGGCTCCTGCAGCACCTTGTTCAGATGCTTGGCGAACACCTGCCGCCGCGAGGCCTTCTTCATCACCGCCAGGTCGCGCTGGAACAGCTGACCGAAGCGCGCCTGGCGCGACATCGCCTTCATCGGCTTGATGCCGATCAACACGTCGGTGAGCCGCGACAGCAGGCCGCGCAGCATGCGCATCTGCGTGCGCGCGTTCTGCTTGGCGCTGACCAGCAGGCGATTGAGCGAGGCGATCATCACGGTGCTGATCAGCACCGCGATCAGCGCGAGCTTCCACGACGCGAGCACCGCGACGCCGAGATAGACCAGGGCTTGCAGCGCCTGCGAGAGCATCTGCGTCGCGGCGTTGTAGGCCTCGCCCGCTTTCGTAGCCTCGCTGGACAGCGCGCTGTTGAGCCGTCCGACCGGCTGGCGTACGTAGTAGCTCCATCGCGCATGGATCAGCGAGCTGATCAGGTCGGTCCGCAGACTGTTCGCGACATCGGCCACGGCATGCCCGACCTGGCGTAGCGCGATCAGCATCATCACCGCCTTGAGCAGCATGCCCGCCACCACGATGCCCAGCAGGATCCGCGGGTCGTGCGACAGCCCGAGGCGGCTGATCACTTCCAGGATCGACCGGCTGATGCCGCTGGCGCTCGCGCCGTCGTCGCCGAGCACCGCGATCAGGGGAAGCAGGGTCGCAAGACCGAAGCCTTCGAACACGCTGGCCAGCACGACGCAGCCGGCAACCGCGAGATTGCGTCTCGCGGGAATGATGCCGACGAGCGCGCGCAGCGACTTGATGTCGTCGAGCGACAGCGGCCGGCGGTCTTCCTTCTTCACGTGGAAGCTGCGGATTCCGGACTCGTCCTCGCCAGGCGCCGGGCTCGTTCCACGAGTTCGAGCGCGTCGCGTCGCAACTCCTGGCGGGCGATCGCCTGTTCGAGCATCGGCACCGTCACTAAGCGGCGGTCCACGCACTCGCCGAGCAGCGTGAAGAACAAGCTCTCCTGCGCGGCATCCGGGTGCGGCCGGTACGTCGTTGGTGCCTGCTTGTCGGGCTTCCCCTTCAGCCGGCGCCACAGCTGCTTGAGCCGGGATGGCGGCGGGCCCTTCTTGTGCACGACGAAATCGACTGGCAGACCGGTCTTCCAGGGCTGCGTCACCCGTCGCGTGTTGTGCAGCAGACCGGTCTGCGGCGAGAGATGATCGAAGTCGTTCCACTCGGCTTCCAGCGGCGCGACACTGCCGCCCGGTTCGAGTTCGAGCTGCATCCACGCGCGATAGTCGCGCTCGCCGCTGAAAAGCCGGCCGAAGTCGCGTTCGAGGTCCCAGTGCCGCAATCGCGCGCAGTCCAGCAGCATCACGCTCGACGCGAATCGCGATGGCTCGCCCGGCCGATGCAAGGGCCGGGCGGCGATCGCCGCGCCGCCGAGGTCGCGTTCGAGCAGGGGGCGCACGTCGCGCACGGCGAACACATCGGGATCGATGACCAGCGCGCGGCCGGTGTATCCCATCAACGCGGGAATCGCGAAACGCAGCGGCGTGAACGATTGCAGATCGTCGTTGCGCCAGGGCTCGCGCACGCCATTGCGCAGCAACAACTCGCCCTCCTGCCGGGCGAGTACCGGGAAGTCGGTCGTCACGATGACGTGAACCTCGAACGCGCACCCGGATCCGTCATGGCGCACCAGTGCGTGCGCGGCCACGCGCGCCGCGATCTCCTGCTTGGGATTGGTGGGAATGAAAACTGCGAATGACGCGCGCAAACGGGGATGCATTTCTTTCATTTCGCTTTCATCCAATCGAGGTCCCGATCTTCATGAGCCGTCCGAGCCTGCTCGATCGACTGCGCGCACGTCTTTCCGTTTCTCATGTGGCACCCGATGCAACGAACGGTCCGTGTCTGGTCCTCGGGTCTGCACCCAACCCGGTGATCCCGTCCGGATTCGACGCCCACTGGACGTTCATCAGCGTCAACGCTTCGCAAGCCGGTGCCGCTGCCGCCGGCATAACGCGCGTGCCCGATCTGACCGTCATGAGCGGACAGATGCTGGGGACCAAGCCGGAAAATCTCGCCGGGCAGGCGGCATTGCGAGGCGGGCGCACGAAACAGCTGTTGCTGATCGAGCGCGGCATCGCCACCAGGGAAGCCATTCCCGCGCTGCGGATACTGGACTTTCGCTACGACGTGCTGCGCACGATGAACCACTGGGAGCGGGCCGGCCTGACGTATCGCCTGCTGGGCGAGCACCTGGCTACGGGTTCCGGAGAAGACAAGATCTCGACCGGCGTTTTCGCCGCGGTGTTCTCCGCTTTGCGGGGTCACCGGCCGACCGTCATGAGCGGCTTTTCGTTGTCGTCGGACGGCCATTCGTACAACCCTCTCGGCCATCGCCGACAGCATCGCCGGATTGATGCGCTTGCATTACGCATGCTCGCCGCGCCGCGCTATGCAGTTTTCAGTGCCGACGCCGACTTCGCGGCCAGCAGCGGCCTGCCGCTGTGGGACGGATCACAGCGCACGTCCATACGGCCCGCCGCAACACGGACGGTGGCTTCCCCATCATCGTTGCCGGCGCAGTTGCGCCCGTTCGGCTCCTGAGCACCTCGCGCCGCTTCGCTGTCCTGACGACCTGCCACGCAGCGGGCTTCGAGACCTATGGCCGCACGATGCTGGAGAGCTTCGACCGGCACTGGCCGGCCCGGGTGCCTTTGTACTTCTATCCCGAGGCCTTCGATCCGCGGCCGCTGCCTTCGCGCGTGCAGGTGTGCGAGCTTCTGGAGAGTTGTCCGGATCTGGTAGCGTTCAAGGCGCGGCATCGCGGCAGGCGGCGCGCGCACGGCCTGCTGCGGCGGCCCAGGCTCACGCTGCGCGTCTGGCCGTTCCGGCTGAAGCTGCGCGCTCGATGGGGACTCGGATTCCGATGGGACGCCGTGCGGTTTTCGCACAAGAGCTTCGCGCTGCTCCATGCGGCCGCCCACACCGATGCCGACGTCCTGATCTGGATCGACGCCGACACGCGATTCTTCGCCGACGTCTCCGATGCCGATCTGGAAAGTTTCGTTCCCGCCGATGCCTTCGTCGGCTGCCTGCGACGAAAGCGCATGTGGACCGAGACCGGCTTCGTCGCCTACAACCTGCGCGATCCGCTGACGGCCCGGTTCTTCGAGGACTATCGGCGCCTGTACGTGGACGATGCGCTGTTCGACGAGCGCGAATATCACGATGCCTACCTGTTCGACCGCGTCCGCGAGCGCATCGAGGCGCTCGGCGCGCGCAGCCACGATCTGGCCCAGGGCGCCGGTGACCGTGCGCGGCACGTGCTGGTGAACTCGCCGCTCGCCCGCTTCATGGATCACATGAAGGGCGATCGAAAATCGGCTGGGGCGAGCCGCGACGGCGATCGGCTTCCAATGGAATGACGATCGAACATCCACCGGCCGAAGCGCGTCATCTGCCGATACTGGAGATCACACGCGGCCTGTCCTGCGCCGTCGTCGTGCTGTTCCATTGCTTCAACGCGCTCTACAAGGCCAAAGGAATCGAGATCACCGGCTGGCAGGAACGCCTGATGTACCTGGCGGCGCCGACGGTCGATCTGTTCTTCGTCATCAGCGGCTTCATCATGGTCTACGTATCGCACCGGGACTTCGGGCGGCCGGGGGCGACGATCGACTTCGCCATGCGACGAGGCATCCGCATCCTGCCGATGTACTGGCTGTTCACTGCCGGCTATGCGTTGATCCTGCTCGACCGCGCCTCGGAGCGGGCCGACCCCGAAACGCTTCCGCTGATCGCGAGTTCCTTCGTGTTCTGGCCGTGGTGGCGACCGGACGGCTTTCCGAAAGTGGCGCCCTTGTTGCCGCAGGGATGGACCCTGCTGTTCGAGGTGTATTTCTATGCGCTGTTCACCGTGTTCATCGCCTGGGGTTCGCTGCGTTCGATCACGCGATGGCTGCCGGTGGTGTTCGGCATCTCGATCGCTGCCGCATCGCTGCTTCCGCCGGGCGGACCCCGGGCGATGCTGAGCAATCCGATCGTGTTCGATTTCTGGTTCGGCATCCTGCTGTGCCAGGTGCACCTGTCCGGCTGGCGACCCCGGCGCTGGCAGCGACTGCTGCTCGTCGTGCTCGCCGTCGCCGCGATGGTCGTGTTCAGCCCGATTGCGCACTACTCGGCCTACCGTCCCCTGATGTGGGGCATTCCGGCGGTGTTGCTGCTCGCCGCGACACTGGATCTCTCGGCAGGAACTTCGCGCTGGACGCGCGCCGGCATCGCCCTGGGCAGCCTGTCGTACTCGCTGTATCTGGCGCACATGCTGGTCGTCGAGCCCATCGCGCATTCGTTCCGGAAGGGCGCCTACGACATGCCGATCCCGCTGCTGGCGTTCGTGATGTTCGGGCTGTGCGTGCTCGGTGGAGCACTGTTCTATTACGCGGTCGAGCGGCCGTTGACGCGCTGGCTCAACCGGCGATGGCGAGAGGTCCGCGAGCGGCATTCGCCACCTTCGCTACCTCGCGCCGCGACTTCTACGCAGCAGTAGGAGGCGACATCGGCTCGCGGCGGATCGCCGCGGCGATGATGGCTTCGCTCGATGACCGTGCTGCCAGGACCGCCCGATGGCTACGCGGACGCTTCCGCAGCCATCATCCTCTCGAAGGACTGTGTCGCCATCGGCATGCGCCGGTACAGCGACACCGCACCGACGACATAGCGGTACAGCGATTCGTGGTGGAGCAGGTTCAGTCGGCTGCGGCGCAGCCACCAGGGCATGTGCCTGTTGGCGTTGAGCAGGTTGCGGAAGCTGGCCATCATGCAGGTGGGATGATCGCGCTTGTATTCCGGATGCGGGACGACCTCGCACATCGCGTTGCGCGCCGCATCGTCGAGGTCCAGCAACTCCATCCGCGCGATGATCGCGGCGCTGAAGACCTGCTGGCACATGAAGATGGACTGCAGTGTGATACTTCCCGGGGCGAACAGCGGCTCCGGGTTTTTTCGCGCCAGACCGTTGGCGGTGCAGTCGATGTGCAGCGTATCGAGGTCGGTGGGCAGGCTTCCGCCGTCGAGTTCGATCTGCGTCGCCGTGATGCGCTTGATGCGGCCCCTGCGCACGACGTTGCGGATGCGCCGCAGCGCGGCCAGTTCTTCTCTGGAGACCGTCGCGCAGCGCCATTTTTCGGGCAGCAATCCGGGGTCGACCCGGCACAGACTGCCCTCGCGTTCGAGATGCAGGAAGATCTCGTCGACGCTCTTCGCCCGGATCAGGCTGTCCAGGTGACGCATGAACTCGGCCAGGGCCAGGCCCGGCTGCACCTTTTCCCGCAGCCACAGCCAGGCGTCGTGCGGAACGATCCACTGGATGCGGTCCGGCGACACGCCGGCATCGAGCAAGAAGACGACGGCATCGATGGCCGTCTTGCCGCCGCCGGCGACGACGTAGCGCTTCCACGCGCTCGCGACGCGTGGCAAAGCGTTCAGCGGCACCAGGGTCACGCCGGCGTCGACGCCGAACTTCGGCGGACTGGTCGAAGGAACTTCCACGTTCATGAACCCGCCGTCGACGATCCGGCGCCGGGCCTTGATGTCGGTCACCTGATCGGGATCGATGGTCGACACCACGCGCCCTCCTCCGCGGTACTCGCTCATGCCGAGAAACTGCACCCGTCCGCTGTCGACGAGGCGCTTCATCAGCAGGTGGTAGTACGCGACGATCTCGGCGCCCGACGCCAGGTCCGTGCCGCCCTGCCCGAGCTGCATCGAATTGACGCCGTAGAAAGCGGCCGGCTGGTGCAGCGCGACGTAAGGATAAGCATCGATCCAGTGCCCACCGGGACGATGCCGCCGGTCCACGATGACCATCTTCGCGTCCGGCCGCTCGTGGAAGATCGTGTCGGCGAAAGCCATGCTCATGGCTCCCGCGCCGACGATCAGGTAATCCGTCTCGATCTGGGTCATGGCCACTGCGGAATTCCCTGCGAAGTTCTTGGACGAGGACGATCGCGGCGAAAACTTAGCGGGATTCGGCTTGCGAGAAGCCCTGGCGGATCAGGATGAGCATCGCGATCATCGCCACGATCGCGAACACCAGCGCGGGTCCGAATCCGAGGATGCCGGCGATGTTGGTTTCACCGAGGCGGTTGTCGCCGAAGGTCAGCGCGCGGCTCGGCGCGAACAGGGCCCCCCAGTAGAACAGCGTGTTGGCGTAGCCGGTTCCGACCAGCATCCAGTACAGGCGCGACGCCACGTTCCCGGGCAGCGCCATGGCATGCGTCACGAGTGCGACGGCAATGACGAACAGGCCGTTGAGGATGCCGCCGACGTGTGCACGCGCCCAGGCGCTCGCATCGCCGGGAATGTCGAAGCTGAGAATCGTGCCGGGGAAAATTTCGAATCCGCCGATCAGGCTCATGACCAGGCCGAAGCCGGATGCCAGTGCGATCAGGATGACGACCGCGCCGTGCGCGATCATCCGCCGCTGCTGCGTCTGCATGATTCGATTGCTCCCTTTTGTCCTTCGATTGCGCCACAACCCCGCGCCGGATCGCGTCCTCCGCTGCATCGCAGGGCGCGGCCGACAGTAACGCAGAAGGCGCTGAGTGCGTGAACTCGATCGGGGGAGCCGCCCGGAGTTCCAGCGGAGATCGTCGCCCGCCGACGGGGCTGAAGCTATTCGGCGTCGGCGGACGCCTTGCCGTCGTCGTAGTGCAAGGTCAGCTTCGAGATCTCGAGCAGGTTGAGCTTGTTCCAGGTGATCGAATTGCCATCGCCGTCCTCGACACGCAGATCCCGGTACTTGGCCTTCTCCTTTCGCGCGAACTCGACGTCCACGCTGTCGCCATCTTCCAGCGTATCGCGGCCGAGAATGTCTTCTTCCCAGTCGTCGGACTTCGTCGGCGAAACGAAGACGGCGTGAATCTCCACGCCCGTGTCGTTGACGAGGGTGAAATCCTGGTCACCTGCGAACGCAAGCGAAGCCAACATCATGCCGCCAAGCGCCATTGCGCGGGGGAGCGGTCTCATCTTCATGAAGAGAGCCCGTGTGATGAGGTGCCGAGACGCTAGCACGTGTCTGCTCGGCCGGGACGTTTCAGGTGTCGTCGCCCGCGCAGGGCCCGCCAACAGGTACGTCCTCCAAGCCCGAACGGTCGATCTTCGCGGCGTGGGGACGATCGCGAACTCGCTCTGCCTTCGCGTGGCGGGTGTTCAGCGTGCAGATGATCGCCGCGGCCGGCGCACCGCCCGGAGCTTCCCGCTGCCGCCACCGCCGCAGAAGAATCGATCACCACCATCGGATTCCAGTCCCGAGACACCGACACCCGGCGGCAGATCGAGTTGCTCGATGACCTCGCCGGTACGCGGGTCGATGCGGCGCAGATCGCTCCGATCGCCTTCCCAGGTGCCGTGCCACATCTCACCGTCGACCCAGGTGACGCCGGTCACGAAGCGGTTGGACTCGAGCGTACGAAGGACGGCACCCGTTTCCGGATCGACCTGGTGAATCTTGCGCTCGCGATATTGCCCGACCCACAGCGTTCCCTCGGCCCACGCGAGCCCGGAATCGCCGCCGTCGCCTGGCGCCGGAATCGTGGCGAGCACCTTCCCGGTCCGTGGATCGATCTTGCGGATCTGCTTCTCGGAGATCTGGAAGAGATGCCGGCCGTCGAAGGCTGTCCCCGCGTCCGCGGCGACCTCGATGGAACGCAGGATTTCACCGATTTCGGGATCCAGCGCATTCAGGTGTTCTCCGGACGCATACCAGACGTGCTGGCCGTCGTGCGTCACGCCGTGGATGGCCTCGACACCCGGAAAGGGCCCGTATTCCCGCAGGATTTCGGCTTCTGATCTGTTCATGTACCCATCCTAGTCACTCGCCAGCGAAGCCGGGAGTAACAAGCTTGTCGGGAATCCGGGCACCGGCGGCATCATCCATCGGCGCGCGCGCCCGCGACCCACCGGGGTCAGCTTGCCGGAGGCCGCGAGGGCATCGAGGGCGCGCTGCACCGTCCGTTGACTGGCATCGAGGGCCAGCGCGAGCGCCGAGCTCGACCAGGACTCTCCGTCGGACAGCAGCGCGAGAATCGCCGCGTGCGCTTCATCGACCGGACGCGCCAGCACGGCAACCTCGGACGCGGTGCGGGGCACCAGCTGGAATCCCGTCGACGTCGCACGGATGTCGGCCAGCGGCCGCAGCACGGCGCGAAGCCGCCCGATCTCGACACGCAGGCGCGCGCGATAGGACTCGTCGGCGACCTTGGCCCGAAACGCGCGCAAGACGAGCTGGCCTCGGGAGACGTCGGCGGGCCAGGCCTCGCCCAGCACACGCAGCAGCGTGAACAGCACCGGCCGGCTCCCGAGCGGGACCTGCGCATGGCCGTCGCACACGAGGTGACGGCAGGCATCGACGACGAGCGCGCCGGAGGCGAGCAGCGTCTCGACGTCGTCGAGCAGCAGCGGCCGGATCCGGCCGTTCGCGATCAACCGCGCCGCCGGCGTGTCGAGCAGTTGCGCCGCCCGTCCGACCTCCTCGATCAGCGAGGGGATTCCGGATCGCCCGGCTTCGAGTGCTGCACGCGACAGCGCTGCACGCGCTTTCTTCGGCTGCAGGCGACGCATGGCGATGCCGGCGACGACCAGTTCGAGCGAGGCTCTCGACGAAGCCGGCAAGGGTTCGGGGTCGAGCGCTTTCAACCGGTGCTCCGCCTCGTCGAGACGACCGATCAGCAACAGGCGGCGAACGTCGAGATAGCGCGCGTGCGCGGCGTTTCGCAGGTCGCCGCGCCGTTCCAGCGTGAAGCGGGCCGCTTCGAGTGCCCTGGCCGGCCCGCCCAGATCCCGCGAGACCAGCGCGATCTCCGCTTCGGCGATGGCGCAACGTGCACGGGCCACGGCTTCCCGCGGACCGAAGGCGCGGGCCGCGCTTCGCAGCAGGACCTTGGCGCGATCCAGGTCGCCGAGCTGCGCCATCGCGATGCCGCGCAGTGCGAGCGCCGGCGCATCGTCGCGCAAGGCCACACGTTTCAGCGCGCCCAGAGGATCGCCCGCCGCCAACGCACGCGCGGCCGCGGTGATCAGGGAATCCATTCGAATCCCGACAAACTTGTCACTCCCGGCTATCGATCCCGCTTCCTAATCTATCCCACGGCACGCGACACCCAGCACTGCACGGACGAATCTTCAGGAGAACGATCATGACCACGCATCTCACCGGAACCCGCGAGCAATGGCTCGCAGCGCGAATCGAAAT
>CAZXXM010000010.1:9527-19677 GCA_964644715.1 uncultured Salinisphaerales bacterium | reverse complement strand
AGTGCAGCAGCGGCTCGAGCAGCAGGACATCGGGCTTCACCGCCGGCGTGAACGTCTGAACCGGTGACTCGGTCATCGTGATGTCGCCGAACAGCGACGTCTCTTGCGCGAAAACCTTCAGGTTCAACGCGCCGTTGGCATCGGCGCCTACCAGCATCAGCGAATCACCTTCATCGCGCGCGACGAGGCTCGTCGCCGGGCCGCTCATGAAGGCTAGCGGCTCATTCCCCTTCGGAAACGACAAAGACGGAGTGATCAGGCGCTTGTCGTTGGGATACGTAACCTTGTACTCATGCGCGAAGACCAGGACGGAGCCGTCGTCCAGTGCGCCGGCGAGCAAACCTCGCTCGGTTGCAAGCGAATTGACCGACAGCAATTTGCGCCCGCCCAATGGGAGCGTCTCGGTTCCGCGGACCGTTCCTTCATGCAGATCGAAGAACGTGACCTCACCGCTTTCCTGCGTCCGCATGCCGACTTCGCCCTGCTCTTCGGCGGCCAGGTAGAGCGTGCGACCACTGGAACCAGGAACGGCGAACGCCTTTCGTTCTTCGACATGCGCGCCGGCAAACAGCGGTGCGACTTCCTGGGCGAGGTAGACGAAGATCAACAGCAGGGCGCCGATCACGCCCAGACCGCCGACCAGTACGACATAGCGGGCGAGCCTATCCTTTACGTAACGCGCCTGGAATCCAGCGCGCCCTGCCGTGATGGATCGCGGCAGCTCGGCCGCCGAAGCCGGTGTCTGAGCACTGCTCATGGCCGCAAGTTATTTATCGGTTTGATGGATGGCGGCAGGATTGCCGTCACTTCCCTTTCCATAGCGTCCAGCAATACTAGCCGCTGTGGAAAAGAGTCCGGCACGGGCTCACCGTGCCGGACCAAGACACTACCTCAGAAGCTGAGCTGGGTACGCAGTGTGATCGCGTCGGGCTTGTCCTTCTCTGCCGTACCACCAAGGTCCGCTTCGGCCTTGTAGTAATTCAGCATGAAGCGCACGCCCGGATTCACGTACCAGTTGACACCAACCGTCACCTGCGTGACTTCGCACTTGTCGGCCGCCGCAGCGCCAGACACACCGGTCACGGAGCAAAGCGTGTTCGAATCCGACTCGTCCTTGCTTTCGATCGACTCGTAGCGAGCGACCGCTTCCCAGGCACCGAATGCATTGGTCGGCTTGGGCGAGCCGAAGGCGCCGCGGTCCTTCTTGTACGGCTTCTTCTCGCCGGTGATGAACCAGCTAAGCTGGGCATAGTAGGCGTCCACGTCGGCGTCCTCACGGCTTCCGGCGCTTCCGAACGCATCCTCGAGCGTTGCCTTCGCATACTCTGCCTGCGCCGTCAGCGGACCGAACGATGCCGCCAGTTCGACTGCCAGCGTGTCCTGATTCCCGCAGGCGACGACCGACGTGTTTGAGCAGCTACCCGCACCCGCGTTTCCGAACGTGATCGACTGGCCGCGACGGCCGCCGTACGTGAATCCAGGCGTCGCGGCGGTGGATCCGACGTCCTCGGAATCGATGTGGTACGACACGGCAACGTGCACCGTCTGGCCATCCGCCGACATCGGGAACCAGTAGCCGCGGCCGCCGTAGGAAAGTCCTTCGGTGGTGACGTTCGAAGATCCGAGCTGCATCACGTCGAATCCGTAACCGAACTGGTCGGCGACGATGCCCTTGTATCCGACACCCATCAGGAACTGGCGGCCGTTGTAGATGCCGGACGCCGAAGTGACGGGACGCTCAGCGAACGTGAGTTCGTTCGAGCTCGTCAGTTCTTCCATTCCGCGGTAAGGCTTGAACTGACCGATCGTCAGCTTGCCAGGGCCCACATTGGTTGCGACCCACATTTCGCGGTTGCCGGAAGCACCCGTGTTGCTGAGGCTGCAAGCGATGGTCGGAGTGCCCCCGTCCGGTCCGACAGCGGTGGAAGTGCAAGCCGCGGTGCCGCCTTCGGCAGCGAAGTCGTGCTCGTACTTGTACTCCCAACCGTAAAGCTTGCCGGTCAGGGTCAGATATTCGCGCCGAAACGCGGCGCCACCGCGATTGTTCAGTCCGGAAGAACCAAAGGATGCGTCGTCGTCTCGGTCGAAGACATAGCCGTCGAAATGGATGCGCCCGTTGATGTTGGCTTCGAAACGGCCGTCTTCAGTCTTGATCTTGATGCCGCCCTTGGTTTCGGCAGGATCGGCCTGCGCCACACCCATGCCGCTTCCCACCAACACGGCGAGCGCGCCGTACTGCATCAGCTTGTTCATGTTTTGTACTCCCAGTTGATTCTGTTCGGTCGTCCGCAACCCGCCGCTCCCGGTGACCGCGGACGTCATGCGACTTGGATGAAGCGGGCTTTGATGAAGCGGGCTTTACTGAATGCCCAGGTCCGCGCGGAACTTGGCGGCGACCTTCTCAGGCAACGGCACGTAACCGTCCTTTTCGACTACTTCCTGGCCCTGCTTGGAGAGGACCATCTTGAAGAACTCGGCTTCCATCGGGGACAGCGGCTTGTTCGGTGCCTTGTTCGCGTAGACGAACAACACGCGAGAGAGAGGATATTTGCCGTTGATCGCGTTCTCGTGCGTGGCTTCGACGAACGCTTCTCCGTCTTTCTGCGCGAGCGGGAGCGCCCGGACACCCGAGGTCTTGTAGCCGATGCCCGAATACCCGATGGCATCGAGGCCGGTCGAGATCGACTGGACCACCGAAGCCGATCCCGGCTGCTCGTTGACGCCGGTCTTGAAGTCACCCTTGCAGAGGGCGTGTTCCTTGAAATAACCGTACGTGCCGGACACCGAGTTACGGCCGTAGAGTTGGATCGCCTTCGACGCCAGGTCTCCGGTCACGCCTACGTCGCTCCAGCGCTTGGCGTCTTTGCCGGCTCCGCACTTGCGGGTCGCGGAGAAGATCGCGTCGACCTGCGGAATCGAGAGCCCCTTGATCGCGTTGTCCTTGTTGACGAACACCGCCAGAGCATCGATGGCGACGCCCACGCCGGTCGGCTTGTAGCCGTACTTCTGCTCGAACGCCTGAATTTCCTGGTCCTTCATGGCTCGCGACATCGGGCCGAAGTTGGCCGTGCCTTCGGTGAGCGCCGGCGGGGCCGTAGAGGAACCCGCGCCCTGGATCTGGATATTGACGTTCGGGTAATAGCGCTTGAACTGTTCAGCCCACAGCGTCATCAGGTTATTCAGCGTATCCGAGCCCACGCTGCTGAAATTTCCGGACACACCCGAGGCCGGCTTGTACTCCGGGAGATTCGGGTCGACGGCCGCTGCGAAAAGAGAGGTGGCAGACACGGTGGTGGCTACGCCGATGGCCAGCGCAAGCTTCCGAAAGTTCATATGGAACGATGTCCTTGAGGTTTTCTGAGGTCGGTGTGACGGCGCGCATCGTGGGCGCGGACCAAGAAAACCGTATGAAGGGCACGTGACAGTTCTGTGACGGGCGCTCAGATCGCGCCGGTATACCTATCTTCTGCGCCGCCGCGCATAGCCTAGATGCCGGCTCCGATGGCCTTGGCGGCCATCGTGCAGCCGATGAAGATCAGCAGCGCAGAGATCGTGCGCTTGAGCCCCTTGTCGTCTAGCCGGAAGGCGATGCGCGTCCCGATCCATATTCCCGGAAGCGCGCCGAGCAGCAGAAATCCGAGCATGGAGTAATTCACGGTACCCAGGCCGGCGTGTCCCAAGCCCGCGATCCCCGTGATCAGCACGGCGTGCGCAAGATCGCTACCGACGAGGCGGATCGGGGCATGGGCCGGGTACAGAATCAGTAGCAGCATCATGCCGATGACGCCGGCGCCGACCGAAGAGATGGTCACGAGCGCCCCGATCAAAATACCGCAGACAACCGTCAGCAAGCGCTGATGGCGAACGAGAAATCCCGGACCGCCTGGGGGCTTTCCCTTCTTGATCAGTTTCAGCATCGGTTCCTGCAACAGCGTGAACGTCGCCGTCAGGATGATGGCCCCCGCGAGCGTGAGCTTGATGAGCTGATCCAGGCCCGCGCCCGCCGCCTGATGGCGAAGAAACAGCAGCGTTATCAAAGCTGCAGGGACGCTACCCGCTGAAAGCCATCCGACGATGGCCCAATCGACGGTCCCACGTCGCCCGTGCAGAACGACCCCGAACGCCTTACTGACCGAGGCATAGAGCAGATCGGTCCCAACCGCGACAGCCGGGGAAATTCCGTAGAACAGAATCAGGATCGGCGTCATCAACGAGCCCCCACCGACCCCTGTCGCTCCTACCGCGGTCCCGACAACGAGCCCCGCGAGTGAAAAGGCAAAGCCGTCCATGCCGCAGTGTTATGACTTAGTGGAATAACGACCTACGGTAACGGTTTATGAATCCGAACAAGAGAAACTTTCCTGTCTAACAAAATCACTTTAGTGAATAAGTACGGTATCCGTTGGACCAAAGCAGCAATCGCGAATTAGCATTCGGAATATGTCATTCCGTATATATCTCGATATTGGCATATCAATATCTCCGAGCCCAGCGCCATGAAGATCCGACAACTCCACTACATCCAAGAAGTCGCTCGACGCGGCCTCAACGTGACGGCAGCAGCCGAAGCCCTTTTCACGTCGCAGCCCGGCGTGAGCAAGCAGATTCGCATGCTCGAAGACGAGCTCGGCGTGAACGTCTTCGTCCGGAACGGGAAACACCTCTCGGAAATCACGCCGGCCGGTCAGCGGATCCTCGACTACACGCAGCGACTCCTTCATGAAGTCGAAAACATCAAGAACATCGCGGAGGAGTTCAGGGATACCGATCGCGGCGATCTCTCGATTGCCACGACGCATACCCAGGCGCGTTACGCCCTGCCACCGATAATCCAGCGCTTCCGGTCACGTTTTCCGAAGGTGACACTGCACTTGCACCAGGGATCTCCGCCACAGATCGCAAAGCTCGCTTCGGATGGACAGGCCGACTTTGCCATCGCCACCGAGGCACTCGAACTGTTCGAGGATCTCGTCATGCTGCCTTGCTACCGGTGGAATCGGATCGTGCTGGTCCGCCCGGATCATCCGTTGGCCAGGGAAGCGCAGCTCGGATTGAGAGAATTGGCCGCCCATCCGATCATCACCTACACCTTCGGCTTCACGGGGCGCTCCAAGCTCGACCAGGCTTTTGCAGCCCACGGTTTGCGCCCGGATGTCGTACTGACTGCGGTGGACGCGGACGTCATCAAGACCTACGTCCGACTGGGACTTGGCGCAGGAATCGTCGCGGACCTGGCCTACGACCCGAAAGAGGATGCCGACCTCGTCGCCTTGCGCGCGGACCATCTGTTCGAGCACAGCACTACGCACATCGGATTCCGTCGCAGTATGTTCCTGCGTGGCTACATGTATGACTTCATTGCAGCTTTTGCACCACATCTGACCCGCGAACTGATCGACGAGGTCGCTGGAATCGTTGATCCGACCGCGCGGGCACAGCGATCGAAACAGGTCGCGGAGGCGCTCCCAGCCTGAGGCAGCCTTCTTCTTATTCCCAGTCCTTCTTACGATATGCCTTTAATGCGCTATAGCGGCGATTAGCCGCCTGATAGCCTTCGCGCCCGCCGACCCGTGGGACATTCCGGAAGGTTCGATGTACCGCTACGACCAGTACGATCAGACACTCGTTGACGAACGAGTCTCGCAGTTTCGGGACCAGACCGAGCGCTTTCTCGCGGGACAACTGCCGGAGGAAGAGTTCCGTGCATTGCGTCTGCGCAACGGCCTGTACATCCAGCGCTTCGCGCCGATGCTGCGCATCAGCGTCCCGTACGGCCTGCTGTCGAGCGAACAGGTCCGCATGCTGGCCCACATCGCTCGCACCTACGACAAGGGCTACGGCCATTTCACGACGCGCCAGAACATCCAGTTCAACTGGCCGGAGCTTGCACGCGTTCCCGACATCCTCGCGGATCTCGCGAAGGTGCAGATGCATGCCATCCAGACGTCTGGCAACTGCATCCGCAACATCACGTCGGATCATCTGGCGGGCGTCGCGCGCGATGAGCTCGTCGACCCTCGGCCGTACTGCGAACTGACGCGCCAGTGGGCGACGTTCCATCCCGAGTTCAACTGGCTGCCACGCAAGTTCAAGATCGCCTTCTCCGCGTCGCAGAGCGATCGCGCCGCGATCCGCGTGCACGACATCGGCGTGCAAATCGTCCGCAACGAAGCGGGCGAACTCGGTTATACCGTCTACGTCGGCGGTGGCCTGGGCCGTACACCGATCATCGGGGTGAAGACTGCCGATTTCGTCCCTGAACTGGATCTGCTGTCGTACCTCGAAGCCGTGTTGCGCGTGTACAACCTGCTCGGCCGCCGAGACAACATCTACAAGGCGCGCATCAAGATCCTGGTCAAGGAAATCGGTCCCGAGAAATTTCGGCAACTGGTCGGCGAGGAGTGGGCGCGGATCCGGCACGGAGAGCTCCGCCTGGACGGCTCCGAGATCGAGCGCATGCGCGGGCACTTCACACTGCCCGAATACGAAGCACTGCCTGCGGTCGACGTCGGCCACGAAGGCAAGCTGCGTGAAGACTCCACGTTCGCGGCGTGGGCTCGACGCAACCTGCATCCGCACCGTCAGCCTGGATACGCCGTCGTCTTTATTTCACTCAAAGCAAACGGCATTGCGCCCGGCGACGTCACCGCCGAACAGATGGACGCGATCGCCCATCTCGCGGACCGCTATTCGTTCGGGGAGATCCGCGCCACGCACGATCAGAATCTGGTCCTCGCCGAAGTGAAGCTCGCGGATGTATTCGCGGTCTGGCAGCAACTGCGCGCACTGAATCTGGCGACGCCGAACATCGGTCTTCTCACGGATTTGATCTGCTGCCCAGGGCTCGACTTCTGTTCCTTGGCCAATGCCAGTTCGATCAGCGTGGCGCAGGACATCTTCGACCGCTTTGAAAGCCTCGACGATCAGCACGACATCGGACCGATCAAGGTCAAGATGTCAGGCTGCATGAATGGATGTGGACACCACACCGTCGGCCATATCGGCATCCTCGGTGTCGATAAGAAAGGCGAGGAGTGGTACCAGGTCACCTTGGGTGGATCGGCCGAGACCGACGCAAGCCTCGGCGATCGCACCGGGCCGTCGTTCTCACGTGACGACATCGGCGACGCCGTACAGAAGATCATCGAGGTGTACCTCGAACGTCGCGACAGCGAAGACGAAAGCTTTCTGGGCGCTTATCGTCGTGTCGGGATGGCGCCGTTCAAAGCGCGCCTCTATCCGGCGACTTCCGCAGCATGAGCGCGCTGCTTCGTGTCGACGGCGATGAAGCAGCCCGCTATTCGCCAGTGGGCGAGGAAGACGTTCTTCCGGAAGCCGGAGCTCTCCTCCTCGATCTCTCTCGCTGGGAGCGGGATCGCGCGCTGCTCGAGAACCGCAAAGGACCGCTGGGCATACGGCTGCCCAATACGACGGACATCGCGACGCTCGACGCTGCCGCACTCGCTGCCGACCTGATCGTCCTTCAGTTTCCTTCGTTCGGCGACGGGCGCGGCTATTCGCAGGCTCGCCTGCTGCGCGATGCACGCGCATATCGCGGTGAACTCCGCGCGAGCGGCGCAGCCGTGGTCCGTGATCAATTGCTGGGAATGGTCCGCTGCGGCATCGATAGCTTCGAATTGCGCGCCGATCAGTCTCCCGAATCGTGCATGCAAGCCCTCAAGGATTTTTCGATCGCGTATCAGCCACCGGCGGACGATCTTCCTCAGGTACGGCGTTTGCGCCGTAAAAGCACGTCAACGTGAGCCTCAACTGAATCAAAATGAATCACTGAGCGACTGCTTTTTCTCCGCCGTCGGAAGGCTTGTCATATAAGAAACCTTCCGCTCTAATTGATTCGACGCAGCGCAAAAGCGCTCGCAGTTCAAGTACATCAATAAGGTGGGGGAAAGAACGCCATGAAGTTCAAAGCCGTTGCGGCAACGTTTGCCCTGAACGCAATTTCCCTGGCCTTCGTCACTGCGAACGCGCAGGGCTCGGCCATCTCCGTGCCGCAGTCGGCTCCCAATTCCTACGCTGGTGCGACGTTTGGTTCGCCTCTGGCGTTCGGCGCCGACTGGGGATCCGTCGGTATCGGCATGTACGGCCAAACGCTGCCGAACAAATTCAACGGCGTGAAGCTCGATGACGACGAAGACTTCGACGGCAGCGCCGCGATCGTCTTCGGTCTCGGTGATGCCGATAAATACGTCGGCCTCGAAACGGCGATCGTCACCAGTTCGCTGACCGGTTCGGAGACCTTCACCGGTAACGAATCGGACGAATTCGGCGAGTCCGGCGGCTTGTCGTTCAAGCTCCACACCAACGTCCCCGGCGGGGCGGCGCTCGCCATCGGCGTCATCGGCACCGGTCGATGGGGCGCGGCCGAAGAAGCGAACGAGTCGAGTGTCTTCGCCAACGCGACGAAGGTGTTCTCCATCGACACGGGATCGAGCAAGCACGCGCTCGTTGCCAATATCGGCGTCGGCGACGGTTCGTTCACGAACAGCTTCCGCGACGACGGTGTCAACGTGTTCGGGTCGCTCGCGTTCTACTTCACGCGGCAGCTCTCGCTGATTGCCGACCACAACGGCCGCTTCACCAACCTCGCCATGTCCGCGGCGCCGATCAGGGGCATTCCCCTCGTCGTGACGCTCGGCGCGGTGAATGTCGGCGAGCGTTTCGATTCCGGCGTGCAGTTCGGCGGTACTCTCGCGTACACGCTCAGCTTCTGAGCGAACTGAATAACCGGAGATTCAAATGTCTTCCAATATTCTCCAGTCGGCCGTGTTTTTCGCGATGGCAGCGGTCGGCACCGTCGCGATGGCGCAGACCAATGGCGGCGCTTCTCCCTCGACAGGCAGTCTCAGCGGCAATCTCGCCGGTAGTGGCGCCGATTTCGCTGGCGGGCATGCCGCTGGCGCCAACACCAAAGCGAATGGCGGCCTGACGAGATCGATCGACAAAGCCATGGGCGGCAACGGAGGCGAGCAGCCTCGGGATCCACAGGCCGGCTGTGGCAAGCTGAAGTGCGATTGACCGGCGACGCCGGCCGATGATCCTACCCGCCATCAAGCCTTGATGGCGGATTCTCCGAAGTAGCTTCGCAGGACCGCCGGAATTTCGATCGAACCGTCGGCCTGCTGATAATTTTCCAGGACTGCCACCAGGGTGCGTCCCACGGCGAGGCCCGATCCGTTCAAGGTATGAACGAGGTCGGGCTTCTTCGTTTCCGGATTCCGGTAACGGGCGAGCATCCGCCGCGCCTGGAAGTCACCGTAATTAGAGCAGGAGCTGATTTCGCGATATCTTCCTTGCGAAGGCAGCCAGACCTCGATGTCGTAGGTCTTGCTCGAGCCAAATCCCATGTCGCCGGCGCACAGCGCCATCGTACGGAACGGCAGCTCGAGCTTTTTGAGGATGTTCTCGGCGTGCGCCGTCAATTCCTCGTGTGCTGCCTCCGAGCGCTCCGGCAACGTCGCCATGACCAGCTCCACCTTCTCGAACTGGTGCTGCCGGATCATGCCGCGCGTGTCCTTGCCCGCGGCGCCCGCCTCCGCCCGGAAACACGGGGTATGGCAGACCCACTTTTTCGGAAGCGCCTCGAACTCGACGATCTCATCGCGCAGCAGGTTCGTCACCGGAACCTCGGCCGTCGGAATCAGCCGCCAGTCCTGTTCGCCCTTGAGCGCGAACAGGTCCTCTCCGAATTTGGGCAGCTGCCCCGTGCCACGCAATGAAGCAGCGTTCACGATGTACGGCACGTAGAGCTCTTCGTATCCATGCTCGCGGGTATGCACGTCAAGCATGAACTGGGTGAGGGCCCGATGCAGACGCGCAAGGCCTGCGCGCAGCACCGTGAAGCGAGCGCCCGTGATCTTGGCGGCCGCCGCGAAATCCATCAGGCCTAGCGCTTCCCCGATATCCGCATGATCGCGCGCACCTTCCTCCGGCCGCGGCGCACCCCAGCGACGGACTTCGACGTTGTCGTTCTCGTCACGGCCGTCCGGCACCGACGCGTGCGGCGGATTGGGCAGCCCCATCGCGAAGTCGTCGAACTCCGCAAGCACCGTGGCCAGGCGCGCTTCGTTGTCGGCAAGCTGGGATTTGATGCGATCCATGTCGGCGAGGATCGGTGTGGCGTCCTCGCCCT
>CAZXXM010000010.1:3611-9427 GCA_964644715.1 uncultured Salinisphaerales bacterium | reverse complement strand
AGCTGGGATT
This sequence comes from uncultured Salinisphaerales bacterium, assembly GCA_964644715.1. Lineage (GTDB taxonomy): Bacteria > Pseudomonadota > Gammaproteobacteria > Nevskiales > Nevskiaceae > Panacagrimonas. Next base: position 9,417 of record CAZXXM010000010.1, on the reverse strand, counting down.
TGATGCGATCCATGTCGGCGAGGATCGGTGTGGCGTCCTCGCCCTTGGCCTTCGCCTGTCCGATGCGCTTGGACCCCGCATTGCGTTCGGCCTGGAGCTTCTCGGTTTCGGTCTGGATCTGCTTTCGCGCAGTTTCCAGCTCGCGGAAGCGCTGCAGGTCCAGGGCGAATCCGCGACGCGCGAGCTGGGCCGCGATGGCCTCGGGTTCTGCACGCAGGCGGCGGGGGTCGAGCATGGGACGATGATCCTGGAAAAGTGCCGACGAAAGCGCCGGACGCGGATTATCGCGGCAGCCGGGTTCTCATGCGAGCAGCAAGCGTGCGGCCGCGATGCCCGATGCGCAGGCAGCAAGTCCCAAGACGAGGGTGACTCCTAAGTACAAAAGGCCGGCAGCCCATCCTCCCGCGCGCATCAATTCGATCGTTTCGATCGAGAACGCCGAAAAGGTCGTGAAGCCGCCGAGCACGCCGGTGATCAGGCCGAAGCGCAGCCAATCCGGTACCGGCCTCACCAGGAACCAGGCAAACAGGACGCCGATCGCGAAGCTGCCGAGCACGTTCACCAGCAGCGTTCCCCACGGCCAGCCAGGCGCCAGCGATCGCGCGCCAATGCCGACACCGTAACGGGCGACCGATCCCAATGCGCCTCCGAGCGCGACCATCAACACCGTGAACCATGCCGGGCCGCTCACGACTCGGGCTTCCGCGGTGAACGCAAGGCCGCGAGGCGCTCGGCGATGCGCCCCTCGAAACCTCGCGCCGTCGGAGCGTAGAACTTCGTGTCCGCGATCGCATCCGGCAGGAATTGCTGTCCGGACGCGTGCGCATCCGGTTCGGCATGGTCGTAGCGATAGTCCTTTCCGTAGCCGAGGTCCTTCATGAGCCGGGTCGGCGCGTTGCGAATGTGCAGTGGCACTTCCAGCGAGCCGTGCTTCTCGACGGCGCTGCGCGCGGCGCCGTAAGCGGCGTAGACCGCATTGCTCTTCGGCACGCCCGCCAGATACACGAGCGCCTGCGCGATCGCGAGCTCTCCCTCCGGGCTGCCGAGACGCTCATAGGCATCCCACGCGTCCAGGCACAGCCGTATCGCGCCGGGCTCCGCCAATCCGATGTCCTCGTAGGCCATTCTGGTGACGCGACGCGCGATGTAACGGGGATCCGCTCCACCGTCGATCATCCGCGCGAACCAATACAGCGCGGCGTCGGGATCGCTGCCCCGCACCGACTTGTGCAGCGCGGAGATCTGGTCGTAGAAATTCTCGCCCTGCTTGTCGAAGCGACGCAGCCCACGCCCGATCAGCTTTTCCAGCAGCGCATCGGACTTCTCGCCGGCTGCACGCGACAACTCCACTGCGGTGTCGAGCAGGATCAGGGCTCGACGGGCATCGCCGTCGGCTGCTTCGGCGATGCGATCCACCCAGCTCTCGGGCAAGACGTCGGTGCCCAATCCCAGACCGCGATCCGGATCCACCAGCGCTCGTCGCAGCAGGTCGCCGACCGCCGCATGGTCCAAAGAACGCAGGACGAAGACGCGCAGCCGCGACAGCAACGCACCGTTCAACTCGAAACTGGGGTTTTCGGTCGTCGCGCCCACCAGCAACAAGGTGCCGTCCTCGACGAACGGCAGCAGCGCATCCTGTTGCCCCTTGTTGAAGCGGTGAATCTCGTCGATGAAAAGCACGGTACGTCGCGCCGTGAGGCCCTGCGCCTCCGCCTGCGCTTGCGCGACCGACTCACGAATGTCCTTGACCCCGGCCAGCACGGCGGACAGCGTCAGGAACAAGGCATCGACGTGCTGTGCGATCAGGCGTGCGAGCGTGGTCTTGCCGACACCTGGCGGGCCCCAGAAAACCAGCGAGGGGATGCGTCCCGATTCGAGCAGGACTCGCAGCGGCGCCTCTTTGCCCAGCACGTGCTCCTGCCCCACCACCTCGTCGATCGAGCGGGGCCGCATGCGCTCCGCGAGCGGCGCCTGGGGTTTCATCGGGCGCCCGCAACCCCTTCGACGACTTCGACGCCCTTGGGCGGCGTGAACTTGAACTGAGCGTCGGGAATGGATCCGTTGACCTTCACGTCCCGCAACTCGACCAGGGTGCTGCCGCCGAGCGGGTCGGAGAACCGGAGTCGTTGCGGAACCCCGGCCTTCAACCACAGCTCGATCGACTTGAAGTCGCTCTGATCGGACTTCGGTTCCAGCGACACCACCCGCAGTCCGTCCTTCTCGCCCAGATCCCGGGTCGTGAAGTTCTCCGCCAGCTTGGCCTTCTGGGCCAGCAATTCCGCCGGCGTACCGGCAAGCGTCTCGCCGGCAGGGCGCACCGTGACCTGTTTCAGATCCGGATCGTAGGCCCAGATCTTCTGGCCGTCGCAGACCATCAATTGCTCGTAGGGTTGATCGTACGACCAGCGGAAACGGCCCGGCCGCGAGATCGCGACCATCCCTGCTCCCGACGACACCAGCTCGCCATGCTCGTCGGTCTGCGTCTGCACGAAGCGGCCGTTGAGCGTGCGCACGTTCTCGACGAACCGGCGCAGCTCTTCGTCAGCGGAAGCCGCGCGCGCCGGACCGGCGACGATCAGCAGTCCCAGGAGACCGAGAACGAAGAAAACCTTCTGGAGCATGGAAACGGAACCTGGTTTCGAATCGCGGCGAGGAATCGCCCGGAGACGGCGCCACAGACGGAAGATCTTTGCCGCGCCGAGGATGACAGAGTGCAGGAGCCAGCTTAAGCAGGGCCGAACACGTGCTAGTCGCGCCCGCCCGGCGCCAGGATGTCGCGGTTGCCGCCCGGCCCGCTGGGACCGACCAGCCCCGAGGACTCCATCTGTTCGACCATCCGCGCCGCACGGTTGTAGCCGATCTTCAGCCGGCGCTGTACCCAGCTCACGCTGGCCTTGCGCTCCTGCAGGACCATGGCCACCGCCTGGTCGTAGAGAGGGTCCGATTCCGCGTCCTCGCCACCCTCGCCCGGCTGCGGCGCCTGCGGCTCGTCGGCGCAGATGTCTTCGATGTAGTCGGGCGGCGCCACCTGCTTGAGGTAGGCGACCACCTTGTGGACCTCGTGATCGTCGACGAAGGCGCCGTGGACTCGTGCCACGGTCGAGGCGCCGATCGGGCGATACAGCATGTCGCCATGCCCGAGCAGCGTCTCGGCGCCCTGCTGATCGAGGATCGTGCGGCTGTCCACGCGGGAGGCCACCTGGAACGCGATGCGCGACGGAATGTTCGCCTTGATCAGGCCGGTGATGACGTCGACGCTCGGGCGCTGCGTGGCGACGATCAGGTGAATACCCGCCGCACGCGCCTTCTGGGCCAAGCGCGCGATCAGCTCTTCCACCTTCTTGCCGACCACCATCATCATGTCGGCGAGCTCATCGATGACGACGACGATGTGCGGCAGCGGAGCGAGCGCCTCGGGCTCCGGCAGCGGGCCGTCCCCACCGCCGGTGAACATGTCCGGCGCGATCTTCAGCGGATCGCGAATCGGCGTGCCGGCCGCTTCGGCGTCCTCGATCTTCTTGTTCATGCCGGCAAGATTGCGCACGCCCAGTTGCGTCATCAGGCGATAGCGGCGCTCCATCTCGGCGACGCACCAGCGCAAGGCGTTGGCGGCGTCCTTCATGTCGGTGACGACCGGCGTCAATAGGTGCGGAATGTCCGCGTAGACCGACAACTCCAGCATCTTCGGATCGATGAAGATGAAGCGGACCTGTTCGCGCGTGGCCTTGTACAGCATCGACAGGATCATCACGTTGATCGCCACCGACTTGCCCGCGCCGGTGGTGCCGGCCACCAGCAGGTGCGGCATGCGGCCCAGGTCTACCGATACCGGATTGCCCGCGATGTCCTTGCCGAGCGCCATCGACAGCGGCGACGTCGAATTCTTGTACGACGGGGATTCCAGGATCTCGCGCAGCGCCACCATCTCGCGCTTCGTGTTGGGAATTTCGAGCCCCACGTACGGCTTGCCCTCGATGACCTCGATCACGCGCACACGCGACACCGACAGCGAGCGCGCAAGGTCGTTGGACAGGTTGGTGATCTGCGCGCCCTTCACGCCCGGCGCGGGCTGCAGTTCGAAGCGCGTGATGACCGGACCTGGCGTGGCCGCGACGACCTGGCACTTGATGCCGAAATCTCCCAGGTGCTTCTCCACGTCGCGCGACAGCTTCTCGAGTTCATCGCTGGTATAGCGCTTGCCGCTGGCACGCGGCGGGTCGAGCAGCGCCACCGACGGAATCGGATCGCCGCGAAACGCCGAGGACGACTCGAACTTCACCGGCTTGCGCGGCGCGCGTGGAGCACGCGGCGCAACCGGCTCGGACGCGAGGTCGAGATCCGGTTCCGCAGTGCCCAGGCGCGGAGCCGCGGCGATCGGCGTTTCCGCCTCCGCGAATCCGTTCAACGCGAGCTGCGATTCGGCTTCGTCGTCGGCCGACTCGATCGGCCGCGCGGGCTCGCCCAGGTCCGGCATCCTGCGGCGCGACGCACGCACCGGCTTGAGCGCGGCGTCGAGGTCGGTCCGCTCGGCCATTTCGAGAAGCGGATCGCGCTCGACGAGCTTTTCGCGCCGCTTGGGCACCAGACGCATCACCGCGCCACCGACGCGATCGACGACGCCGGTCCAGGAGAACATCAGAGCCAACGGCGCCGCCGCAAGGAACAAGGTCAGCAGGCTCAGGCTCGCGCCCAGCGGCTTGAGCGCGGCGACGAACCAGGCGCCGATGATCTGCCCCGAGATGCCCCCGCCGCCCTGCGGCGGAAACGAGGGCCAGACCCCGGCGTGCAGCGCACACAGTCCCGCCAGCGCAACGAGCATCACCATCCAGGCGGCGATGCGCACCAGGACCGGCATCGGCGTGGCGGCTCTCGCTCCGCGGTAGATGCGAACGCCCGCCACGCAGACGCCCCAGGGCAGGAAGAAGGCGACGTAGCCGAACAGGCTGAGCATCACGTCCGCGGTCCACGCGCCGAGCGGACCGACGAGATTCTGGACGGGAGCGCCCGCGCCCGACGACGTCCAGCCGGGGTCGTTGGGATCGAAGCTGATCAGGGCGACCAGCAGGAACAGCGTGATGCCGACGCAGGCAAGAAGCCCGGCTTCGCGAGGCAGCCTTTCCAACCAGCCCGGATCCGCCGCGGCCGCTGTGGCCTGGGATTTGCTTTTCGACAAGAGGTAGATCGCTGAACCGAAAGGTGGAATCCGGCGCCGTCTGGCGGCCTCGCCGCCGGCGGTGGACGAGCGGTCGAAGCAAGGGGATGACGGGCACGAGTATAGCAACGGCAACGCTGCGGCCTTCTTGAAAACGGCCGTTAAAGTGGCATACAGGGGAGTGTCGAAAAGATCGCTACCGAGGAACTGCTGGAGAACGCTCATGCAAACGAAGCACTTCGTTCTGACGCTGGATGGAGGAATCCGTGAATTCACGCCCGAGCAGGCTGCGATGGTCGCGGCCGGCACCAACATCCTTCCCGAATTTGCGGATCGGCGCGTGCGCTATCTGCAGGTCACCGTCGATGACGAGAACGGCAACGAGCTGAAGATCCAGACCGCGGGCGCTGCCATCGAATTCGATCACGGCGGCAAGATGACCCAGGCGGGCCCGCCCTCTGCGGAGGAGCAGATCAGCCGTTTCGAACATGACGCGGTCGTCCAGTGGGCCATCAAGGACATCCCGAACGCAGCGCCGACGTTTCACTGACGAGATAACCTCCCTTCGGTGCGAACCCGGCATGTGCAGCGACTGGGTGATGTCGCGGCCGCCGACTGGGACGGGCTGTTCGCCGGCGGCTACCCGTTCAGCCG
>CAZXXM010000010.1:0-3511 GCA_964644715.1 uncultured Salinisphaerales bacterium | reverse complement strand
ACTGAAATCGCCCGCTATCTCGCGCGATTGCCGGAAGCCGAAAAACTGTCTTCGATCCACGCGTTGTTCGTCGAAGGCCCGGATGCCGACGCGCTCGGCGCTCAAGGACTGATCGAGCGCAACGACACCCAGTTCCAGTGGGAGGATCGCGGCTACCGCGATATGGCCGGCTTCCTCGCGAGCCTGACCAGCGAGAAGCGCAAGAAACTGCTGCGCGAGCGACGTCGCGTTGCCGAGGCCGGTATCGGCTTCGAGGTTGCCCGGGGCCGCGAGCTGTCGGACCCCGAGTGGGACCGCGTCTACCGCCTCTACATCAACACCTACCTCGAACGCGGCCAGTCGCCGTATTTCACTCGCGACTTTCTCGCCCACACCGGCCGCCATCCGGATCTCGACATGCGGCTGGTGTTCGCCGTCCACGACGGCCGCCGCGTCGCCGTCGCCATCACGCTGGTCGGAGGCGACACGCTGTACGGCCGGCACTGGGGAGCCGAGGCGCACTACCACTCACTGCACTTCGAATGTTGCTACTACCAGGGCATCGAGCTGTGCCTGCGAGAAGGCCTCAAGCGCTTCGATGCGGGCACCCAGGGGGCGCACAAGCACGGCCGCGGTTTCGAGCCCGTTCGCACCCGCTCACTGCACCGGATGAGCGACCCTCGCCTGCATCAAGCGGTGTCGGATTTCCTCTCCCGGGAGCGGCGCGCCGTGGCGGCGCGGGAGACCGAATTCATGCAACATACGGCCTATCGCGCAGAATCCCCGGCGCGATTCGAAGCTGACCGAGCGCAGAGCCGATTCGATGGATAACCCGATCCGGCTGCATTGGCTGGATCCGCGTGATCCGCAGCAGCCCTTCCCGCCCGCGCACCTGGCGATGCGCGATCCCAACGGCCTGCTGGCGATCGGCGGTGATCTGTCGGTGGCGCGCCTGATTCGTGCTTACTCGCAAGGCATCTTCCCCTGGTACAACCCGGACGAGCCCATCCTCTGGTGGAGTCCCGATCCGCGCGCGGTGCTGATTCCGGCCGAGCTTCACGTATCGCGCTCGCTCGGCAAGTCCGTCCGGCGAGCGGACTACGCAGTGAGCCTGGATCTCGCATTCGGAGACGTGCTCACCGAGTGCAGCGGCCAGCGTGCGCGCAGCCGCGGCACCTGGCTGGGCTCCGAAATGCGCGAGGCCTACGCGCAGCTGCACGCGCGCGGCTATGCGCACTCGGTGGAGGTCTGGCGGGAAGGCACCTTGATCGGAGGGCTGTACGGCGTGGCGCTCGGGCGCGTGTTCTTCGGCGAGTCGATGTTCAGCCGGGCGACGGACGCATCGAAGCTCGCGCTGTACTGGCTCACTCAGCAGATGATCGCCTGGGACTTCGGGCTGATCGATTGCCAAGTCGGCTCGGCCCACCTCAAGAGCCTGGGGGCCACCGAGGTTTCACGCGAACGATTTCTGAATCTGCTGCGCATCGCCGTCTCCCGATCTCCCCGAACCGGCCAGTGGCGATTCGACATCGCGCTGCCCTCGTCGCGCGAGCACCTGCCGGCATGAACGCGCCCCGGGACGGTGACTTACCGCGCGGATGCGGGAGGAGTGCGACACACCCGCTGCGGCGTGGCAGCGCCGCTTGCACGCCCGAGACGCCTCGGTGAGCACCCGTGTCCGCCTGTTCCTGTCCACCGAGCATCCCTGCGGATATCTGCCGGCGCGTGCCGCGCGCAGCCTGTTCGTCGATCCGGACTACGTGCTCAATCCGCTGCGATACGAAAGCCTGCTCGAGCAGGGCTTCCGCCGTGGCGGAAATCACGTCTACCGGCCGCGCTGCGAGTCCTGCCGCTCCTGCATCCCGGCCCGCGTGAAGGTGGAGGCATTCCAGCCGAATCGCACGCAGCGGCGCTGCGAACAGCGCAACGCCGACCTGCAGCTGCGCATCCGCAAGGACATCACGGACGACCAGTTCACGCTCTACCAGCGCTACCTGCGCGCGCGGCACGACGGCGGCGGCATGAACCCCGAGGACAAGTCGGGTTTCCACAATTTCCTGAACTGCGGCTGGGGTGCAACCGAATTCTGGGAGTTCAGCCTCGACGAGCGCCTGCTCGCTTGCGCCGTGGTCGATCGGGTGCCCAAGGGCCTGTCGGCCGTCTATACCTTCTTCGATCCGGACGAGTCCGCCCGCGGACTGGGCACCTATGCCGTGCTGAGCCAGATCCACGCCGCCCGGTCCCAGGGACTGCAGTTCGTCTACCTGGGCTACTGGGTCCCGGGCAGCCCCAAGATGGACTACAAGAAGAGCTTCCGGCCCCTCGAGGTGCTCGGTGCCCAGGGTTGGGAAGGGCTCGAAGAGGGGACCTGAGGACTTGCAAATCCGGCCCGTGGTTGATCCATTCGATCTCAGCCCGGATAATGCGCGCCCTTTTAGCGACCCGGACTGCACCGCCCCCAGAGCATGGCCAAAGAAGACCACATCGAAATGCCCGGCATCGTCGCCGAGACGCTGCCCAACACCACCTTCCGCGTGAAGCTGGAGAACGGGCATGTGGTCACGGCGCACATCTCCGGCCGCATGCGCAAGAACTACATCCGAATCCTCACCGGCGACAAGGTGACGGTGCAGCTGACTCCCTACGACCTCACGAAGGGCCGCATCACCTTCCGCGATAAATAGTGCCGTAGCCCGGACGAAGTCCGGGCGCGCGCCCAGCAAAGCGGAACCCTGGACTTCCTCCGGACTACGCTACGCAAGAAAAAGCCCGCTTTCGCGGGCTTTTTCGTTTTGCGCCGACCGGCGATCTCAGACCGGTTCCAGCGCCACCGTCTTCTCGCGCGCTTCCAGCTCGAACTCGATCTTTCCGTCCTTGACCGACACGTGCACGCGGCCACCGTGCGCCAGCTTGCCGAACAGCAGTTCCTCGGCCAGCGGGCGCTTGAGGTTCTCCTGGATGACGCGGGCCATCGGGCGGGCGCCCATCTTGATGTCGTAACCGCGCTCGCCCAGCCAGACGCGTGCGTCCTCGTCGATGTCCAGGGTCACGCCCTTCGAAGCCAGCTGCTCCTCGAGCTGCAGCAGGAACTTGTCCACCACGCGTGCGATCTCGGTCTTGGTCAGCGCCGCAAACGGCACCACCGCGTCCAGGCGGTTGCGGAACTCCGGCGTGAACATCTTGCGGATGACTTCCAGCGCGTCGGTGAGATGGCTCTGCTCGGCGAAGCCCATCGAGCGGCGCGAGGACTCCTCCGCACCCGCATTCGTGGTCATCACCAGGATCACGTTGCGGAAGTCCGCCTTGCGTCCGTTGTTGTCGGTCAAGGTGCCGTGGTCCATGACCTGCAGCAGCAGGTTGAACACGTCCGGATGCGCCTTCTCGATTTCGTCGAGCAGCACGACGCAGTGCGGATGCTTGATGACCTGTTCGGTCAGCAGGCCGCCCTGGTCGAAGCCGACGTAGCCCGGAGGCGCGCCGATCAGGCGCGACACCGTGTGCCGCTCCATGTACTCGGACATGTCGAAGCGGA
>CAZXXM010000009.1:0-19963 GCA_964644715.1 uncultured Salinisphaerales bacterium | reverse complement strand
CCGGCGTCTGCACGCCGCACGCAGCGGCCGGTGCGCCGTGGCATTCATCGTGCAAAAGGACAGGCGAACCCGTGATTCCAGACACGGGAACCCGACGGAACCCGCATGCCCGAAACGATCTACGAAGCCCTGCGCGAAAGTCACGAACGCCAGCGTTCGCTGTGCCGCGCGCTGCTGCGAACCCGCGCCCACACCGAGCATCGCATCGCCACGTTCACCGCATTGCGCATCGAGCTGGCGGCACACGCGGCGGCCGAGGAGCGATTCCTGTATGCACCGATCCTGATGGACGACGCGGGCCTGTCGTCGGCTCGCCACGCCTTGCACGAGCACCACCAGATGGACGAGCTGGTCGAGGATCTCCAGGTCCGCGATCACTCCGGGTCCGCGTGGCTGGCCACGGCCAAGAAGCTCTCGCACAAGGTTCATCACCATCTGCGCGAAGAGGAGAAGAAGTTCTTCCAGGTGTCCGGGAAGCTGCTGTCGAACCCGCAGAAGATCCGCGCCGCGCGGCAGTACCGCAAGGATTACGCGCGGATGCTGAAGTCCTTGAGGAGCGCCTGAGCATGCTGTCCACGATCGTGATCGTCGTTCTCGTCATCGTCCTGATCGGGGCACTGCCCACGTGGCCGCACAGCCGGGAATGGGGCTACTACCCGAGCGGGACCGCCGGCCTCGTCGCCGCGATCCTGCTGATCCTGTTCCTGCTGGGGTATCTGTGACGAGCGAGTTGCCCCGCGCCTTTGATCCGCGCCGCGACTGAGGCCCGATGCCGAACGACGTGCCCGAGACCAGCGTCGCAGAATCCCGGCACGTCGTTCCGGTTCCCCGCCTGCCCACCGAGCTTCGCAGTCTCTCGATCGGCCTGATCGCGCTGGTCGCCGTCGTGCTCGGACTGAAGTACGCCAAGGACGCGCTGATCCCGATCACGCTCGCCGTATTCCTCGGCTATGCGCTGATGCCGATGGTGATGTGGATGAAGAAGCGCGCCCGCATCCCGCTGCCGATCGGCGCCGCGCTGGCGCTCGCCCTGGCCGTCGGCGGCACGGGTGCAGGCGTGATCGGCGTACAACCCCAGGTCAACCAGCTCATCGACTCGATCCCGCGCGCCACGCAGAAACTCAAGGCGCTGCTGCACCGTACCTCGCTCGACCGCAACAGCGCCGTCCGGCGGCTGACGGTCGCGGCGGACGAGATCGAGAAAGCCGCAGCCCCTGGCCCTGGCGCGAAACCGGCGTCCAAAGGCTCGCCGGCGCCGGCCGATTCACCGCTCAAGCTGCGCGACTACGTCTGGTCCGGCGTGCGCCAGGTATTCAGCGGCATCGGCCAGACCGTCGTCGTCCTCGCGCTGAGCTTCTTCCTGCTGATCTCCGGGCACGACTTCAAACGCAAGCTCGTGCGCATCAGCGGGCAGACCTTGCGACAGAAAAAGCTGACGGTGCAGATCCTCGAAGAGATCGAGGCGCAGATCCAGCGCTACCTGCTGATCCAGTTCGCGACCAGTGCACTGGTGGGCGTGGGCACCGGCATCGTGTTCGCGCTCATCGGTCTGGAGAACGCCCTGTTCTGGGCGTTCGCGGCCGGCGTATTGCACCTGATCCCGTACATCGGCACGGCGCTGGTGATCGGCGCGGTGTCGGTCTTCGCCTATCTGCAGTTCAGCGATCCGCACCTGGTGTTCATCGTCGCCGCCAGCGCCTTCGCCGTTGCCGGCGTAATCGGTCTGGGCCTCGTGCCCTGGCTCACGCAGCGCATGGCCCGCATGAACGCGGTCGCCACGTTCGTTTCGCTGATCGTCTGGGACTGGCTCTGGGGCGTGCCCGGCCTGCTGCTCGGCGTACCGATCATGATGATCGTCATGGCGGTCTGCGAACGCATCGAACATCTCAGTCCGATCGCCGAGCTGCTGGCGTCCGAAGCGCCACGCCCGCCACCGGCCGTCAGCACGCCGGCACCGGCCGCGTCGCTCGAACCCTGAAGAACCACGCTGCCGGATCTTCGGCGACGACGTGGCATTCGCCGTCGGCGCCATCTCCGCCGCGATAGCCTGAACCGCGATCGAGTGATACGGTTTCGGTCACACGGGAAATACTGCGCGCACCGATCCGCGCGACGATTCCGCGGTGTCCCGTCACACGGGGACACGCGTCGATGCAGGCTGGCACGGGGAGAAGCGGGCACGGGCGTCGTCGGCCTTCCGGGCCGAGCACGCTTCGCGGCGATGCCCTTCCCTGCCCACCCGCGTCGATGACGCTGCGATAAGCGGTGTTCACCCGACTCCCGCGCTGGGTTGAAGTCGGCGGCTTCTGGCTGGCCGCGATTGCCGGCGCGGTGAACGCCGTCGGGTTGCTGGGCTTCAAGCATCAAGGCGTTTCCCACCTCACCGGTACGTCCACCTTGCTGGGACTGTCGCTGGTGGATCTCGACATGGCCCAGAGCGCGCACCTGTTCCTGATCGTCCTGTCGTTCCTGCTCGGCGCCGCGCTGAGCGGCGCGCTGATCGACGGCGCAGTGCTGCGGCTGGGCCGCCGGTACAGCGTCGCCCTGATCATCGAATCCGCGCTGTTGCTGCTCGCCATGTTCTCGCTGGGCCGCGGATCGACCACCGGGCACTTCCTGGCCTCGGCCGCCTGCGGCCTTCAGAACGGCATGGTCAGCACCTACAGCGGCGCGGCGATCCGGACCACCCACGTCTCGGGCCTGTTCACGGATCTGGGAACCATGCTCGGGGCGCGCCTGCGCGGGCATCCGATCGATTCGCGGAAGGCACGCCTGTTCGTGCTGCTGATCCTGGGATTCATCCTCGGCGGATCGGTCGGCGGATACAGCTATCGTCACCTGCAGTTCACCGCGCTCGCCATTCCGGCGGGTGCGGCGTTCGCGCTCGCCGTCGTCTACTGGATCTACCGGCACCGGAGCGGCGACCCGCACTGACGGGAGCACCCTCAGCGGTATCCGCCCGGATTCTCCGCTCCGTCGCGCCTTTGCTAGCTTCACGCCGCCGCCCGCGGCGCGACGCGTTCGTCGTCCACCGCGGATCGCGCGCACGACGGCATGAGTCCCCTGAAGACGACGACCTGAGTTCAAGGAGAACCGGTGTGAAGCGAACGTCCCCCGATGCGCAGACGGCGAGCCGCTCTTCGCTCGCGTTGTTCGATCCGCGGCAGAAGCTCAAGCTGGGACTGTTCAGCTTCAACGTCAGCGGCGGCATGATGGCCACGTCGGTACCCACCAGCTACGAGCTGTCGTGGAAGCACACGCGCGAGATCGCCCGCAAAGCCGAGGCCATGGGCTTCGAGGCGCTGGTGCCGGTGGGGCGCTGGCGCGGCTTCGGCGGCGAGACGAATTTCGCCGGCGAATCCTTCGAGACCTACACCTGGGCCGCGGGCTTGGCCGAAGCCACCGAACGCATCATGGTGTTCGCCACCTCGCACGTGCCGACGGTTCATCCGATCCTGGCGGCCAAGCAGGCGGCAACGATCGATCACATCTCCGGCGGCCGCTTCGGACTGAACCTCGTGATGGGCTGGTTCACTGCCGAGATGGAGATGTTCGGCGGCAGGCAGAAGGAGCACGACGAGCGCTATCGCTTCGGTGCGGAATGGGTGGAGATCGTGAAGCGCTTGTGGAGCGAGGAGGAGGCCGTCGACTTCGACGGCAGCTTCTTCACCGTCAAGCAGGCCATCGCGCGACCGCGGCCGGTGCAGAACCCGCACCCGGTGCTGGTCAACGCCGGCAGTTCACCGCCGGGCCTGGATTTCTCGGCCAAGTATTGCGACATCAACTTCGTCGGCATGGGCTCGTTCGAAATGGGCCAGGCTGCCGCCGGCGCGGTGCGCAAACGGGCACGCGAGGTCTACCAGCGCGACATCTCGACGATGACCTACGCCACCGTCGTCTGCCGCGACACCGAGGCCGAGGCCAAGCGCGATTACGACGCGATGGTCGCCGGCATCGATTGGGGCGCGATCGACAACCTCGTCCGCGTGTTCGGTCTAGAAGGTCAGTCGTATGGCAATGCCGAGGCCGTGCGCCAGCTCCGCACGCAGTTCGCCATGGGATGGGGCGGCATGACCTTCGTCGGCACGCCCGAGCAGATCGTCGAGAAGCTCGCGAAGACTTCGGAGATCGGCATCGACGGGATCATGCTCGGCTTCAACGATTACGTCGTCGAGCTGGATCATTTCGATCGCAAGGTGATGCCGTTGCTTCGTCAAGCCGGGTTGAGGAGTTAGGCACCGTAGCCCGGATGAAACCCGGGGAGGTCTCATCCGTCGAAGGAAAAGCCCCGGGTTGCACCCAGGCTACGACGGCTCGCGGCCCCGCGTCCGCGGCACGTGCCGCTCGAAACATTCCATCGCCGCGCGGGCGGCGGGGCCGGCGAGTTCGGGGCGGGGCATGACGAGGTACAGGTTCATGTCGCGGGTGCCGCCGACCGTCAGCGGAAGCGCACGCACCGTTCCGTCGCCAATTGCGGGCTCGATCAGGTGCTCCGGCAGCCAGGCGTAGCCCAGCCCGGCCTTCACGGTCGCGAGCGATCCTTCGATGCTGCTGACGGTGCAACGCCGGTCGGCGCCGAGCCAGCCTTCGTCGCGCTGACGCGAGGTGCCGGAATCCCGCACGACGACCTGGACGTGGCGCGCAAGATCGCCGGTACCCAGCTCGCGGCCCAGCGCGAACAGCGGATGCGCCGGGCTCGCGACCGCGACGAAGGTGATCGACATCAGCGGCTGGCCGAGATAGCCCGCCGGCACGCGCGTGGTGACGACCACATCCGCGCTGTGCTGCTCGATGGCTTCTTCCGCGCCGGACAGGACGGCGTCGGACAACTGGATCTGGGTGTCGGGGCACAGCGCCTGCAGCTCCGCGACGATGCGCAGCATCCGTTCACGCGAGAACGCGACGTCGACGACCAGCCGCAACTCCGCCTCCCATCCCTGCTTGAGCTTGCCCGCCAGGCGCTCCAGCGTGGCCAGTTCGGCGAGTACCGGCCGGGCGCGCTGCAGCAGCACGCGCCCATGCTCGGTCAGAACCGCCTTGCGGCCTTCGACGACCAGCAGCTGGACGTCCAGTGCCTCCTGCAGCCGCGCCACCGCATAACTGACGGCCGGCTGGCTCTTGTGCAGCACCGCGGCCGCCTGGGCATAGCCACCCTGGTCCACGACGGCCGCCAGGGCCGTCCACTGTTCGAGCGAGGTTCGAAGCGCCGTCATTCGATCAATCCAATTTGTTGATTAATTCGATCCGATAATCGCGCTTTTTTATCCGCTTGGTCGAGCCTAATCTGCGTTCACACCCAACGAAACAGGAGACGGGCCATGAATCAGATCCGACTGGGCAGCGACCGCGGACATGCCGACCACGGTTGGCTGAACTCGCACCACAGCTTTTCCTTCGGCGACTACTTCGACCCGCAGCACGTCGAGTTCGGACCGCTGCGCGTCATCAACGAGGATCGCGTGGTCCCGGGCGCCGGCTTCGGCACGCACGGTCATCGCGACATGGAGATCATCAGCTACGTGCTGTCCGGCGAGCTGGCGCACAAGGATTCCATCGGCAACGGTTCGGTGATCCGCCCGGGTGACGTGCAGCGCATGAGCGCCGGCACCGGCGTGCGGCACAGCGAGTTCAACCCGTCGACGTCGGAGCCGGTGCACTTCCTGCAGATCTGGATCCAGCCCGACGCGCGCGGCATCGCGCCCAGCTACGAGGAGAAGCGCTTCGACGCCTCGGAGAAGCGCGGCACGCTGCGACTGATCGCGTCGGCCGACGCCGCCGAAGGCTCGGTGCTCGTACACCAGGACGTGCGCCTGTACGCCGGGCTGTTCGACGGCGATGAGCAGGCCACGCTCGAGCTTGCGACGGGACGTCGTGCCTACGTGCACGTGGCCCGCGGCGAGATCCGTGCGAACGGCATCGCGCTGGGCGCGGGCGATGCGCTGAAGCTCGCCGACGTCGTCTCGCTGACCCTGGAAGCCGGGCAGGACGCCGAGGTGCTGGTGTTCGACCTTCCCGGCGCGGAAGACGATCGCGGTCGTCCTTCCTGAGTCCCCGACGCGTCCCTGCCTCTGGCCGGGGACGCGTCATCCCTTCGACCGAAGAACCCGACCGCAGCCGCGGTCCGCCTGCCCACACCACACCCGGAGTCCACCCATGTCCCAGACCGCCCCTCTCGCCAAGCGCAGCGAAAAAGGCCTGCTCACGCCCGACAACTGCGTGCTCGCGATGATCGACCTGCAGCCGCAGATGCTGTTCGGCGTTTCCAACTTCGATCGCCAGTCGGTGATCAACAACAACGTGATGCTGGCCAAGGCTAGCCAGGTCTTCGGGGTTCCGGTGGTGCTGTCCACCGTCGAGACCCAGGCGTTCAGCGGCAACACCTGGCCGCAGGTGCTGGCTGCCCTGCCCGGCACCTCGCCGATCGAACGCAGCTCGATGAATTCCTGGGACGACACGAACTTCGTCGCCGCGATCGAGAAATCCGGCAAGAAGAAGATCGTGCTCACCGGCCTGTGGACCGAGACCTGCGTGGCGCTGCCGACGATCCAGGCGATCCACGACGGCTACGAGGTCTACGTCGTCGAGGACTGCTGTGGCGACGTCAGCCAGCTCGCGCACGACAATGCGATGAAGCGCGTGATCCAGGCCGGCGCCAAGCCGGTCACCGCGCTGTCGGTGATGCTCGAATGGCAGCGCGACTGGGCGCAGCGCCAGACCTACGACGCGGTGATGGACATCGTGAAGACGCATTGCGGCGCCTACGGCATGGGCGTTGAGTACGCGTACACGATGGTGCACGGCGCACCGGCGACCGTGCTGCCTTCGTACGTCGTGTCGGCAGCGCACGCCTGACACGGCGCCTGACGGAGCCGGCGCCATGAGCCTCAAGTTCTACGTGGTCTCGCTGGGCGCCGGTCTCCTGGTCGGTGCGATCTACGGCCTGATGAACGTGCGATCGCCGGCGCCGCCGGTGATCGCGCTGGTCGGCCTGCTCGGCATCCTGATCGGCGAACAGGCGGTGCCGCTGGTCAAGCGCATCGTCGCGCGCGAGCCGGTCAGCGTCGGCTGGCTGGCATCGCGATGCGGGCCGGCCCTCTTCGGTGAACGGCCGGACGCGGTGGCCTCGACCAAGCCCGACGCCGCATCGCGACGCGATATCTGAATTCCGGACCATGATGCGACCCATCGACACCAAGCGACGCGCCACGCTGCAGGGCGTCGCGTCTCTCGCTCTCAGCGGCCTCGTCGGCAACGCCACGGCCGCGGCCCACAACCCCCAACGACCGGACGACCCGACCATGGACGAGGCTCCCGAGCTGATCATCCGCAACGCGCGCATCACCACGCTCGATCCACAGCTTCCGCAGGCCACCGCGGTGGCCGTGTCCAAGGGGCGCTTCAGCGCCGTCGGAGTCGATGGCGACGTGATGAAGCTCGCCACGTCGTCGACGCGGGTCATCGACGCGAAGGGCCGGCGCATCATTCCTGGCCTGATCGATTCGCACATCCACGTCATCCGCGGCGGACTGAACTACAACCTGGAGCTGCGCTGGGACGGCGTGCCCTCGCTGGCCGATGCGATGCGCATGCTCGAAAAACAGGTCGCCCGCACCCCGGCACCGCAGTGGGTCCGCGTGGTCGGTGGCTTCAGCGAAACGCAGTTCGCCGAGAAGCGGCTGCCGACCCTGGACGAACTCAACAAGGTGGCGCCGAACACGCCGGTCTTCATCCTGCACCTGTACGACCGTGCGCTGATGAACGCCGCCGCCTTGCGCGCCGCCGGGTACACGCGCGACACGCCGAATCCGCCGGGCGGCTGGATCGTCAAGGACAGTCGCGGCGAACCCACCGGCCTGATGCTGGCCGAACCCAACGCGCTGCTGTTGTACTCCGCGCTGGCCAAGGGTCCGAAACTGCCGCACGAATACCAGCTCAATTCCACGCGGCACTTCATGAAGGAGCTGAACCGGCTCGGCGTCACGTCGGTGATCGACGCCGGCGGCGGCTTCCAGAATTATCCCGACGACTACAAGGTCATCGAGGAACTCCACGCCAAGGATCAGCTCACCTTGCGCATCGCGTACAACCTGTTCACGCAGAAGCCCAAGGAAGAGGTCGCCGATTTCACGCGCTGGGCCGGCATGGTCAAGCCCGGCGACGGCGACGCGATGTACCGGCACAACGGCGCCGGCGAGATGCTGGTGTTCTCCGCGGCCGACTTCGAGGACTTCCGCCAGCCGCGCCCGGAACTGCCGCCCGGCATGGAGGGGGAACTCGAAGCGGTGACCCGCGTTCTTGCGAAGAACCGCTGGCCGTTCCGCCTGCACGCCACTTACGACGAGAGCATCTCGCGCTCGCTCGATGCCTTCGAGAAGGTCAACCGCGAGATTCCGTTCGACGGGCTGCACTGGTTCTTCGATCACGCCGAGACCGTCAGCGACCGCAACCTCGAACGCATCGCCAAGCTCGGAGGCGGCGTCGCGATCCAGCATCGCATGAGCTACCAGGGCGAGTACTTCGTCGAGCGCTACGGCATGAAGTCGGTGGAACGCACGCCGCCGTACAAGAAGATTCTCGAGATGGGCATCCCGCTCGGCGTCGGCACCGATGCCACGCGCGTGGCCAGCTACGACCCGTGGAACGCGCTGTACTGGCTGTGCACCGGCAAGACTCTGGGCGGCCTGTCGATGTATCCGCGCAGCCATCTCGTCGATCGTGAGACCGCGCTGCGGCTCTACACGCAGGCCAATACCTGGTTCTCCAACGAGCAGGGCCTGAAGGGCCAGATCCGCGAAGGCCAGTACGCCGATCTGGCCGTGCTCAACGAGGACTACTTCAGCGTGCCGGAGGACCGCATCCGCCAGCTCGCGTCGGTGCTGACCGTCGTCGGCGGCCGTGTGGTCTATGCCGAGGGAGATTTCCGCGATCTCGATCCGGTGCTGCCGCCTGCCATGCCGGACTGGTCGCCGGTGAATCACGGCTCGCGTTACTGGAAGGCCGAGATCGCCAACGCCAACGCGCTGCATGCCGCCGCTGCTGCTGCCTGCGCCTGCACGCAGTCCTGCAATGTTCACGGCCACGCACACGGACGCGCCGATCAACCGGCCGTGGCCGACGACATGCGCGGGCAGTTCTGGGGCGCGTTGGGCTGCTCCTGCTGGGCGGTCTGAGCATGACGACCGGCACCGACAACGGAGCCTTCGCGCCACTCAAGGAGCGTGCCTTCCTGGTGCTGTGGGTCGCCACCGTGCTGGCGAACACCGGCACCTGGATGCGCGATGTCGCGTCGGGCTGGCTGATGACCAGCCTGGCACCGTCGCCGACGATGGTTGCGCTGGTGCAGGCGGCAACCACCTTGCCGATCTTCCTGCTCGCGCTGCCCGCCGGTGCGCTGGCGGACATCGTCGATCGCCGGCGCATGATGATCGCGATCCAGATCGGCCTGGCGCTGGTGAGCATCGCGCTCTGCCTGCTGACCTGGCTGGGCGCGATGACACCCGCCGCGCTGCTGGGACTCACCTTGTGCGGCGGCGTCGGCGCGGCGCTGGCCGCACCGGCATGGCAGTCGATCGTGCCGGAGCTGGTGCCGCGCCGGCTGGTGCGTCCGGCGGTGGCGCTCAACAGCCTGGGCGTCAACATCTCGCGTGCGATCGGTCCCGCGGTCGGCGGCCTGCTGATCGCAACCCTGGGCACCGCGGCCGCCTACTTCGCCGACGTGCTGAGCTACTTCCTGATCATCTCGGCGCTGCTGTGGTGGCGTGGATCTTCGCGGCCCGCTGCGGATCCGGAGCACCTGGTCGGCGCGATGCGCAGTGGCTTGCGTTTCGCGCTTTTCCATGGCGACCTGCAGCGGATCCTGCTGCGGTCCTTCCTGTTCTTCGGCGCGTCGAGTTGCTACTGGGCGCTGCTGCCGTTGGTGATTCGCGAACAGCTGCAGGGCGGCGCGACCGCCTACGGCCTGTCGATGGCGTCCATCGGCGTCGGTGCAATCTGCGGCGCATTGCTGCTGCCGCGTCTGCGCCGGAACGCGTCGGCGAACGCGACCGTGCTGATCGGCGCCCTCGCGACGGCGCTGACCACCGCGGGGCTGGCGTTCGCGAAGACGCCGGCGCAGGGCATCGTCGTGTTGTCCTTTGCAGGCGCGGCCTGGATCACCGTGTTGTCCACGTTGAACGCGACCGCGCAGACGGTGCTGCCGGACTGGGTGCGAGCTCGCGGCCTGGCGCTGTACCTGACGGTGTTCTTCGGCGGCATGACCGCGGGCAGCCTGCTATGGGGTCAGCTCGCGAGCCTCATCGGCATTGCGGAGACCCTGGGCTGCGCCGCGCTGGCCTGCGGCATCGCCGGCCTGCTCGCGCATCGCTGGCGGCTGCCGGAGGGGGATGCCGACCTGACACCGTCGATGCACTGGCTGGAGCCGGCGACGGCGTCGCCGGTGGCCTCGGATGCCGGGCCGGTGATGATCCGCCTCACGTATACGGTGGCACCCGATGCGCACGCCGCGTTTCTCGAAGCGATCACGCCGCTCGAGCGCATCCGCCGCCGCGACGGTGCCTACGCCTGGGGCGTGATGTTCAACGTGGACACACCGGACACGGTGACCGAGTGGTTCCTGGTGGAGAGCTGGGCCGAGCACATGCGCCAGCACCGGCGCATCTCCGCGGCAGATCGCCTGGTCCAGCAGCGGGTCAATGCGCTGCACCAGGGACCGGGCGCACCGCGCGTCGAGCACGAACTCGATCTTCGCCACAGCGCACGCCGGGACACGCTACCCACCGACGCCGCGCATGACGATGCGCACGCCGGTTGAGCCCTGCTATTCGCGCCGCCCGAGTCCGCCCGGGCTGACGTGGCCGACCGCGCCGGCCAGGCCGGGCCAGCGCGTCGGTTCGAGATAGGTGCGGTCCTTGACGATGCGGCCACCGCGGATCGTGAGGAGAGTGCAGAACGGTGAGTAGAACTCCGGCTGCGCCAGGTCGAGGATCGCCGCTTCCAGGATCACGGTGTCGTTGCCGCTGAAGTGCACGTGGTCGACGCGCATGCGGCGCGTCGGGCACGCGCCGAAGACGCCCTTGCACACGCGCATCAACTGCTCGTGTCCGTGCACCTCGGCGCTGTTGAAGCACAGGTGCGCGTCGGGCGCGTAGCACTCCAGCACGAGGCGCTCCACGTCGGTGTTGTAGGTGTGCTCCCAGTGGCGGACCAGTTGCAACTGCTCGGTCTGTGCCGCTCCCTGCGGTACCGCTTCGTCGATTCGCATCGTCTCTCTCCTCCCTGCGCTTGCCGTGTGCCGGCGACGTCTATTTCTTGTGTGGTGTGATCAGGTACTTCGTGCCGGTGGCCTGCTTGCCGTAGACGGCGATCTCGTCGAGCGAGAGCGCCTCGGCCAAGGTCACCTGCTTGGTGTAGTGGCTGGCGAACGTGGTCTTCAGTTCGTTGGCGACGCGCGTCTTGAGTGCGACCACGCCGTCGGGGCCAACCTTCTGCAGGAAGCCGAACAGCAGCCAGCCGCCAAGGCCCCAGCTCAGTCCGAAGCTGCGGACGATCTCTGTCGGCGAACGATCCAGAGAGCCGTAGATGTAGACCTGCTTGTGCGTCGACGAGCCGTAGCGGCTGTACTCGGTGGCCGTGCGGTTCACCGCGGATTCCATGCAGGTCAGGATCTGGCCGGCGAGCTTGCCGCCGCCGATGGCATCGAACGCCAGGGTCGCACCGGTGGCGACCAGTGCCTCGGTGAGGTCGTGCATGAACGTCGGCGCGCTCGAATCGCAGATGTAGCGGGCCCCGAGCGCGCGCAAGGTCTCGGCCTGCTCGGGCTTGCGCACGATGTTCACCAGCGGCACGTTCTCCTGCTGGCAGAGGCGATTGAGCATCTGGCCCAGGTTGGAAGCCGCCGCGGTGTGCACCAGCGCCTTGTGACCTTCGCGACGCATCGTGTCGACCATGCCGAGCGTCGTCAGCGGATTGACGAACGCCGACGCGCCGTCCGCGGCGCTCGTGCCTTCCGGCAGCACCAGACATTGCGAGGCCTTGATGCAGCGGTACTGCGCGTACATCGCGCCGCCGAGCATCGCCACCGTGCGTCCGAGCAGCGCCTGCGCTTCCGCCGACGCGCCGGCCGCCACGACGGTACCGGCGCCCTCGTTGCCGACCGGCATCGACTGGTCGACACGGCCCGCCATCGCCCGCATCCCCGCCGGCGGCACGGCCGCCGTGACGATGGGCTGCGACGAGCTGCCGGAGGCCTTCGCCGTTCGCAGATCCCCGGCTCCGAACAACAGGCCCAGGTCCGAAGGATTCAGCGGCGAGGCCTCGACGCGGACGATCACCTCGTCCGCCTGCGGCGCCGGCAGCGGAATCTCGAGCAGCGACAGCTCGAGTTCGCCCGAGCCCCGGATCAAGGTGCGCATCTGAAGCATGGTCGCGGGGACGGCGGGGCTCATGTCGGGTTCCTGGCTCGAAGGGGTGGCTGCCCGCGAGTGTGCCATCCCTCGCCCTGCGCATCGCATTTCCTGGCCCGGACGAAGTCCGGGGCGCGTCTTTCCGAATGACCTGGAAAACGCTGCGCACCGGCGCGGCGGCGCCGGACGACCGTGTGTATCGATACGCTTCTTTCCGAAGGCGGTGATCCACGGCCCCGAGCGCTCGGTCCACGCAATCAGCTCGGCCCCGTGAACTTGAACGCAAGTTCGATGGGATGCGAGCTGATGTTCTGGCAGGGTCGTCTTGCTCCAACTACTACGGCCCCATCACGACCGAGACCCCTGGTATTTCCACCCACTCTCCCAACGGCATATCCCACCCGAGCGACCCCAGCGCGGAGTTCTTGGAAGAGATCCGCGGCGCACGGCACCATGAGCACCAGATTCAACTCCAGGACTCCTATGAACCGTCGCCAGTTCGTCCACCTCGCCTCCACCGCCGCCGCTGGATGGGTCGCATCGACCGGCATTTCCCGAGCGGCATCGGGCCACGAGGGCCACGCACACGGCGCAGCCGCGGTCGCATCGCCTCTCGCCGAGGCCTTCGGTGCTTGCGCGGCGACGTCCAGCCAGTGCATCGCCCACTGCCAGAAGCAGCTGGCAACCGGCGACAAGAGCATGGCCGAGTGCCTGAAGACCTCGCTGGACTGCGACGCCATCTGCGAGGCCGTGGCCAAGCTCGCACGCTTCGACTCGGCGCAGGCGCCGGTCTTCGCGCGGGCCGCGATCCCGGCGATGAAGGCCTGCGCGGAAGCCTGCAAGCCGCACGCCGAGCATCACGCTGCGTGCAAGGCCTGCTACGACGCCTGCAACGCGGCGATCGGCGCCGCCAACGCAGCCTGAGAACGCATAGGCCTTCCGTCGCCGCGACCCTGTCGATGGCCGGGGCGCGCCGTGGCACGCCCCGACGGATACCGCCTCAGCCCGCAGCCGTGACGAGTCGGTAGACCAGGTAAAGCAGGATGGCGACCTGGGCCAGGAAGAAGGTGGCGCGCGCCAGGATCAGCACGAAGGACGTCCCGAGCAGGTGCGACACGCCCTGCGCGATGCGCGCGTACAAGACGTACATGGCCAACGAATCGACGATGGCACTCTGTCCCATCAATGCGCCCACCACGACCACCGCCGCGAACGGCCCGATGCCCTCCACGCAGTTCAGGTGTGCGCCCTTTGCGCGCAGCAGCAGGTCGGGTTCGTTTACGGGCTTGGTGCGCTCCCAGCTGTCGATGGGCTTCTTGCCGGTCAGCGCCAGCGGCACCCTGGGAAAGGCGTAGAACAAGGTCAGCACCAGCATCCAGCCGGCGTATAGCAGCAGCGCTTCGAAGCCCGTCATGTGAATCCCCTGTGGTCGGATGAATCGTCTGCGCGCGTATCGCGTGGCAGCGCAGGAATCTACGCGGGCGATCCGGGTCGGGATGCGCTCCGGATGCGGGTGCGAGCACGGGGTTGACGCAGCGGCGTTCGCTCCTGCGCTGAAGCCTGCGGTCTCGTCGGCCTGAACGCCCGCTACCCCACCCTCACGATGCAGACGGCGCGACGAGGCGCAGCGCGAACGTCACCGGCACGCCGCTGCCGATGGCCTGCAGGCCCACGACCTTGCGCAGCGCCTCGACGCCGTTGATGAGCCCGAAGTTCGTGGCGTTGACGATGACCGGCTGCTCGCTGGTGACCAGCCAGCTGTGCGCGTCGGTGCGCGTGACGCGCATCGACACGGGCAGCCGGTTGTCCTGGCCGTGCAGGTCGAGCCGCGCGTCCGTCTGGATCACCTGGTGGGTACCCGGTGCGAGCGCGCGAACCGCGGTCAGGTCAACGGCCAGCGTGACGGTCGCGCTTGGAAACTTCGCTGTTTCGAACAGCAGTTCGCGCAGGCGCTGGTCGCGCAAGGCGATGCCGGTCTGCACGCTGTCCAGCGCCAGTTCCAGCCGGGCTTCACCCTGTGCCGACACGCCGCCGCTCAGGGTGGCGAAGCGGTGCACTTCGGCGACGGTGTTGTTCTTGATGGAGACGAAGCTCAGCTGCGAGCCCGCCGCGTCGAGCGCGAGCGTGCCGGCGGCAGGCGCGTGGGCGGGCGCAGCAGGCGGGTGGTGGCCGTGGGCGTCCATGCGCACCACGCCCTGGAAGCGGCCCAGCTGTGCACGACGTTCAGGGCTCAGGCGCGACTCGGCGTCGGCGAGCCTTTGTGCGAGTTGCCGGGCAGCGCCGCCGGGCACGTCGGCTTCCTGCAGCTTGCCGGCGTCGAGCAGCGCGTCCCCGGCGCAGAGCACCAGCGCCCAGCCGCGGTCGCGTTTCTTCAGCAGCGCGCGTCCGCCGGTGTCGCCCTGCGTCCATCCGGCGACGGCGTGATCGTCGGACACCGCGATGGGATCCACCGACAGGCGGGCATCCGCGCGAGCGAACTGCGCCTGCAGCAGCGACTGGATCGCCTGCCGGTCCTCAACGGACTCGCGCGGACCGCAGGCAGCGGCCAGGAGGGCAATGCCGACCAGCAGCGTGTGCAGAATTCTGTTCATGACGCAGAGCCTTCGAAAAAAGTTTTCAGGAGCGACAACCGCGCCGGCCGACCCGTTGAAAAAGTATCAACCGGCGCCAGCGACTCAGAGCACCAGGCGCGCGCCGACGTACACCGAGCGCGGCTCGCCGGGAAACAGCACGTCGTCGCCCGGTCCGGCGCTGTCGCGCACGGTCAGCGTGGAGATGTAGTCCTCGTCCAGCAGGTTGCGCAGCTCCGCGAAGACTTCCCAGCGCTTGGCGGTATAGCCGCTGCGCAGTCCCAGCAGCTCGTAGGAGCCCACCTTGTAGCTGTTGACGAAGTCGGCGTAGCGCCGGCCGACGAGGTCGAAGGTCGGGCCGGCGGAAAAGCCGCTGGCATGGCGATACATCAGCTCCCCGCGCACGGCGTGCGTCGGCGCCGCCGGCAGGTCGTTGTTGCCGTAGGTGTCGTCGTCGTCGAACTTGAACTCGTTGAGCGTCAGGCTTACCAGGGGATCGATCCGGTGGGTGCCTTTCGCGTCTAGGGCGAAGCTCGCACCGACCAGCGCTTCGACACCAGCGTGGATCGTCGAATCGATGTTGGTGGAACGGCTGAGATCGGCCTGCACGTCGTCCTCCACCGACAGGATCTCGTCCTTGACCCAGGCGTAGTACAGCGCCACGTCCCAGTGCCACTGCGTTCGTTCGCTTGAGGCCGCGCGGCCGCGCGTGCCCACCTCCACCACCGTGCCCTTCATCGCGTCCAGCGCCTCCACGCCCGGGCGCGTGTCGTCCTGCAGTTCGAAGGTGGTGGGCGGCTCGTAAAGGCGGCTGACGCTGGCGAACAGCTGGCTTGCCGGGCTCACCGCGTAGATCAGGCCCAGGCGCGGATTGACCGTGGAGTAGTCGCCCTTCGGATTGAAGACGTCGCCCGCGTTGTCGCCCGAGGTCTGCACGGTGGTGACTTCGCGCTTGGTATCCACCACCTGCGCGCCGTACACCAGCGTCCAGGCCGCGGCGAACTGCCAGCGGTCGATGGCGAAGGCCTCGAGGCTCTCGGCCTCTTCCTTTACGCGCTGGTTGCGACCGTTCTTGCGGCCGAAGAGATTGTTGTAGTTGCCGCCCTTGACGTGGGTGTCGCCCAGGTTCACGCCGAACAGCAGGTCGTGAGTGCCCACGCGACGGTTGTAGCGCAGCATGCCGCCGGCATTGCGGTGATCGGTGTCGATCAGCAGGCTGAAGAACTGCGTCTCCGGAAACCCGTCGCCGTCCAGGTCGCCGCGCACGTCGACGATCGGGTGGAACAGCG
Source organism: uncultured Salinisphaerales bacterium (assembly GCA_964644715.1). Taxonomy (GTDB): domain Bacteria; phylum Pseudomonadota; class Gammaproteobacteria; order Nevskiales; family Nevskiaceae; genus Panacagrimonas. Next base: position 3,703 of record CAZXXM010000009.1, on the reverse strand, counting down.
CCTGCTCCTCGTAGGACAGCCCGGCCTCGAACGAGCTGTCCGCGTCGATCTGCCAGGTGGTCTTGATCGCACCGCGCGCGGTTTCCAGACGCTTGCGGTTGTCGCCGGTCAGGGCGCTGGCGGCCGCCTGGTCCGGATCGTCGTCGACCTGCGCGCGGGTCAGCGCGCGCGGCAGTTCCTCGTCGTAGTTCACGTACGTGGCGTAGAGACGCGTGGTGATCGACTCCGACATCTGCCAGCCGGCGTTGGCGTAAACACCTTGCCGGTCGAGGTGGCTGTGCTCGCGGTAGCCCTCGCGGCGCTTGTTCTCCAGCGTCACCAGGCCGTCGAACGCACCGGCGACCTGACCCGCGGTGATGCGGCCGTTGAGCTGGTCGTGGCTGCCGCCGTTGAGGAAGAGCGAGAGGCGCTCGGTATCGCGCGCCGTGGGCGTGGTGAAGTTGATCGCGCCGCCCAGGGTGCTGGCACCGTAGGTCAGCGCGTTGGCGCCGCGCGCCACCGCCGCGTAACGCGCGCTGAGCGGATCGAGCACGCGGTTGTGGTTGTTGCCGTCGGCGGTCGTGACCGGCAGGCCGTCCACCAGCAGCTTGATGCCGTTCTCGTCGTAGTCAGTGGCGTCCAAATTGGAGCCGCGGCTGGACAGGAACAGTTCGTCGGCGCCCGAGGGGCTGTCGGACCAGATGCCGGGGGTGTAGCGCAGGATGTCGGACAGGTTGTTGATGTTGCGTTCGTAGAGGTCCTCGCCGTCGATGATGGTGACGGCGCCAGGCGTCAGGGCCTGCTCGCGCTCGAGCGCGTCGGCGGCGGGCCGTTTGCCAGTGACCACTACGGTGTCGAGCGTTGTGTCCGGCGTCGCGGGCGCAGGTGCGTCGGCGGCTGCGGCGGAAAGGCTGAGGGCGCCGAGCGCGGACCAGACGAGGTGACGGGAAGGCATTGGAAACTCCGGTTGCATCAAGGAATGATGGAGGAAGCGATAGAAGCGGTGGCGCAGCGCTCATGCATCGGCACGTTTCCGAACGGATCGCTGAAACGCTCGTCGCAAATGAAGTCCCAGTCGGTGAGGCTGTCGAAATAGGCCAGCACGTCCTCGATCTCGGGCTCGGTGATGGAGAAGCCGATCATCAGCGCGTCCTTCGCCGGGCTGCGCGCGCCGTCGCCGGCGAACGGGCCGTCGGCAATCAGCCGACCGCCGCGCGCGTAGTGATCCACCAGGGCTTCCCGCAACGTCGCGATCGAGCCGTCGTGCATGTACGGCGCGGTGAGCGCGATGTTGCGCAAGGTGGGCGGACGGAAGCGGCCCATGTCGGAGGGTCTGAGGGTGAACTCGTACAGCCCGCGATTGGTGACGGGATAGTTGCCGGCGCTGAGCGGGTAGCCGGTGGCGGGCCCGGGGATGTTGTACAGCGCGTTGTTCTTGTACTCGGTGTTGTCCAGCGTGGTGTTGGCGTGCACCACCGAGTTGGCCAGGTTGAAACCGTTGTGGCAGTGGTTGCACTCCAGCTTCTCGGTGAAGAACAGGATCTCGCCGCGGCGCGCGGACTCGCTCAGCACGTTGCGGTCGTTGTCCGAGCGCCCAGAGATCAGCGTGGAGGTGAAGGCCGCGAGCGCACTGGCCACGTTGCCCAGCGTGTACGGATCGGCCTCGCCCGGAAACGCGGCACGGAAGCGCTCGGTGTACTCGCCGTCGGCGCGGAAGCGGTCCAGGATCTCCCGCTCGCGCCCGGACCAGCCCAGTTCCACCGGCGCGTTGTTGAGCAACACGACGAGCGCCTGCTCGCGCAGGGTCTTGATGTTCGGATTGGCCCAGTTCTGCCGCGAGTTGTAGACGGCGTTGGTCAGGCTCATGGCGTTGCGCGGGTGCACGTCACCGCCGGGTCCCACGGACGTGGCGCGGCCATCGGTGAACGCCAGGCGCTGCTCATGGCAGGTGACGCACGAGCCTTCACCGTTGAAGGCCATGCGCCGGTCGTAGAACAGGAAGCGGCCGAGCGCGACCTTGGCCTCGCTCATGGGGTCGCTGGCCGCGACCTTGGGCTGCGGAAAACCGGGCGGCAGGTCGAACACGTAAGACTGCGGCGGCGCGACGACGGGATTGCTCCCGCCGTCACTCCCGCCGCCACCGCCGCCGCAGGCCGTCAGGCCGAGCGCGGCGGCGAACACGACCACGATCGGACGCTTCATTCGCCGACCGTGAACAGGGTCTGCTCGCGACGCGGAATCAGCGCCGGCGGGTTGAGCGCGTAGTCCAGGCCGTACTGCGGCATCACTGTCACGCACTCCGGATCGCTCTCGAACGACATGCAACCCGGCGCGGTGTCCGGCGTGTTGACCGTGATGTCCAGCTCCGACACCAGCGGCGCGATGTCCGCCACGATCGAATGGCCTTCGGCGATGTCCGCATACGGCAGGCAGATGCGCGGTCGGTTGGGATACACGCATTCCTCGGTCGGTGGCGCGCCGAAATCGGGCGAGGCGCCATTGCTGCAGCCGGTGCTGCCCAGGTGCAGGAAGAAGGTCTGCGATTCGGTGTCGCCGCCGCCCGCGTGCGGATCGGTGTTGCCGGTGTCGTTGACGCTGGCCCCCACCACCGAGTCGAAGCGGAAGAACATGCGCCCGAACAGCCAGCTCCAGTCCATGCCGGTGACGTTGAGCGGGCTGGGTGCGGTGGACGGATCGCTGTGCGCCTGGCTGTAGGGCACGCCCAGGTCGAAGCACACCTGGTCGTAGTCGCCCTTGGGCGCGGTGCCGGTCAGCACGAGGTTGCGCACGCGCACCGGCGCATCGCAGCCCTGCGTGTGGCCGATCAGCGCGATGCCGGTGCTGTCGTCCTGGTACACCGTGCCGTTGGCCTGGGTGTCCAGCCGCACCGGCACGCTGCCGGCCGCGTTCTGCAAGGCGAAATTGCTGGCGTAGAAACGGAAGCCTTCCACGCGCATCGGCTGCGCCGTGGTGCCCAGACCCTCGTAGACCTTGCCGCAGACCGCTTCCTCGCCGTTGACCTGCAGCTTGAAGCCCAGCGCCACGTTCTGTTCGGCCCCGGTCACCACGTACAGCGAGGCGGCGATGTTGTCGAGCAGCTTGGCCTGCTCGAGGCTGTTGCCCGCCAGCGTGGCGAAGTCCACGCCGTTGAACCATTCCTCGTAGCGCGTCACCACGCTCAGCGCGAGCGACTTGTTGCCGCCATCCAGGGTCACGGGCGCGGCAAACGGCAAGGTCAGGCGCCGCGCCGCAGTCTGTACCTTGACCTGCACACAGCTGTGCGCGCTGGCCGCCAGCGCCTGCGCATCGCTCAGGTCTTGCGTGCCGTTGTAGTAGCAGGGCGCCACGTTGACCAGGGTGTTGGTCATGTCCACGTCCAGCTCATCGCCGTGCTTGGGCACGGCACCGGCGGCGCCGGGCTGCAGTTCCACCACCACGCCGCAGTAGCGGCCGGGTGCCGCCGCCAAGGTGCCCAGGTCGAACTCGCCGCCGTCGGACGGGATCACGCTGACCGCGCCCTCGGGCGGTTCGCCGCCATGATCCTCGCCGGCATGCGCCATCGCGCTGCCGATGGGATTGAGCGCGTCGACCAGACGCGCGGCGCTGACGCTGGTGCCGCACTTCTGCAGCTCGATGGGCACGAGGTTGAGCAGCCCGAGCTCGAGTTCGATCTTCATGCCGTCGTCGCGGCGGAAGACGGCGGTGGTCGCGGGCGCGCCGCCGC
>CAZXXM010000008.1:14408-23448 GCA_964644715.1 uncultured Salinisphaerales bacterium | reverse complement strand
TCAGTGGGCGCGGAAGCTGGCCGGATGCAGGCCACGATGCCGCAGGCCATGCCGGCCGCTTCGGCGCCCGTCGCGCTCCTGTCTTCGACGCCGGCCCCCGTGATGGCAGCGGCAACAGTGACCGCCACGTCGGCGCCCATCGTCTACAGCGCGCCGGTCCCGGGTGCACCGGTCAACGGTCACGCCCACAACGGTGCCAACGGAAAGGACGGACTCGACTGGCGTACGCCGGTGCACAAGCCGGTCGCCCAGGAGAACCTGCAGGCCGGCGCGGTAGAGCTGTTCTAAGAATCTCGTTCGTGTCGAGCCCAGACGAAGTCCGGGGTTGCGCTCTCCATAGGGAGCACCCCGGACCTCGTCCGGGCTACGGGTGTTTCGCTCAGAGGTCGAGCAGCTCCAGCAGCTTCTCGGGCGCCACCGCGGGATAGAACAGCCAGCCCTGCGCGTAATCGACGCCGATCTTCCTTAGCGCTTCGAGCTTGCGAGGGTCGTCGACGAACTCCGCGACCGTCTTCTTGCCGGTGACCTTGGCCACGGTGTGGATCGCGCGCGTGATCTCCTGCGAGACCGGGCTCTGCGCGATGTCGCGCACGAACCGGCCGTCGATCTTCACCTCGTCCACCGGCAGCGAGTTCAGATAACCGAACGAACACAGGCCGGAGCCGAAATCGTCGAGGCTGAAGTGGCAGCCGATGGCCTTGAACGCGCCGATGACCTCGGCAGCCACGTCCAGATGCTCGATGGCGGCGGTCTCGGTGATTTCGAAGCAGAGCTTGCCGGCCGGCAGACGCGCATTGCGGACGTCGCGGTAGAGATCGTCCATGAAGCGGCCGTCGACCAGGCTCGCGCCCGAAAGGTTCATCGACAGGCCGTGCACCCGGTCGAGCACGTCGGGCTGCATGTCGAGCCAGTCGAGCAGGAAGGTCGAGCTGAAGCGATCGAGCTCGGCGGCAAGGCCGTAATTCTCGAGGGTTTCGATGATCCCGGCCGCGAGCGGCATGTGCACGCCGTTGCGCTCCATGCGGATCAGGAACTCGGCCTTGGCCAGCCGCGGCTCGTCGCTGCTGATGTCCATGATCGGCTGCGCGTGCAGGCTCAGCCTTCCGGCCTTCATCAGGTTGCGGAACTCGGTGACGGCCGAGGGACTGTAGATCGGCATGTCGACGACGTTGCTGCCGAAACGCACGATCTGGTTGAGGCCGCGCCGTTTGGCCAGCACGCAGGCCTGTCCGGCCTCGGCCAGTACGCGTGCCCAGTCGTCGCCGGGCCGGTAGATCGACAGGCCCAGCGAGACGCCGACGCGGGCCGGCCCCACCGCGGAGTCGTAATTCAGTTCGCTGAGCAGATCCCGCAGCTGGGCGGCTTCCTCGCCGGCCGTCTGCGTATGGTCGACCGCCTTGGCGGCGATGAACTCGTTGCTCCACAGGCGTCCGGTAACCGCCTGGCCGCCGCTCCACTGCTGGAGGGTCCGCTCGACGCGTTCGATCAGGCGGTCGCCTTCGGCGACGCCGGAGAGCCGGTTGATGTCGCGCACGTTGCGAAGGTCGACGTGGATCAGCGCGGCCAGCGTGCCGGGCGACCAGTTCGACAGCTGTCGAACGACGAGTTGATGACGCGAGGCCGGGGCCTCGCCGGCCAGCGGCATTCCCATGATGACTGTATCGCCGTCCATGCAGGTCTCGCGAAGCTCGTGCCGGATCGGCGGCGTGGGAAACGTGCCCAGCGGCGGGTCCGGGTTGCGACGGAATGTCGCGGTGCGGACGCAGGACCTGCAGGGTTTGTTCCAGCCTCTCAGCGGGCGGGACGACGATCCTCCGGCGCCGGGCGCTCCAACGAAAAACGCCGGCACGCATGGCGTACCGGCGTTGTTCAGTTGCCTTGCGACCTCAGCCGTCGCGGCGTGTTTCGACCTGCTCGAAACCCGTCGGCGACGAGGGTGCGGCGGCGACCTCTTCCTGCTCGGTCTCGACGGCGGGTTCCGCAGGGGGTTCCGCAGGCGCCGCGGCCACCACGACGACCGGTTCGGCCGCGGGTTCTTCATGCGTCTCGGCGGGCGGCGGCGGGAAGCGCGTTTCGACCTGCTCGAAACGGCTCACGAAACTGCGCACCGGGGGAGGAGCGGCTTCGGGAATCGGCGCAGCCTCGACGGCCGGGGCCGGAATCTCCACGGGCGGAGCGACGTCGGCGGGAGCGGCGGCGGCGACCGCTTCTTCCGTCGTGTGTAGCGGCAGTTCCATCGTCTGCACGAACGTCGGCGTCGTTTCGATCGGTGCCGGCGGCGGTGCGCTCTGCGCGGCTTCGGCGATCTGCAGTTGCGTGGACGCATCGAGCGCGCGCTCGAAGGCGTCTGCCGCTTCGACGGCGTCGCGCGAATGGACGGACTCCACGAAGACGGGCGCTTCAGGCAGTGCTTCGGCGGCAGGCGCCGGTTCCGCAGGGGGATCGATGCGATCCGACGGCGTCAGTTCGGCAGCGACGAAACCGGCCGCGGCACCGCGGCCGAGTGCGGCAGCGAGATCGGCCGGCAGGGAATCGCGCGTGATCGCGCGGCCCGACGCGGCGTCCCCGTTTCCGGCTTGCGCCGGCGCAGCTTCGCCACCTTCGCCGCGGCCACGGCCGCGCCGGCCGCGTCGACCGCGACCCTGGCGCTGACCGTTCTCCGCGCGCTCGCCGTTGCCGGCAGCCGGACCTCCCGCGGTGGCGGGCGTCTCACGCTCCTCACGATCGTCCGGGGCGTCCTCGGCCACGGGAGGGCGCGGCGGCTTGGGAGCCTGCGGCTGCTGCTGAGGCTTCGGCGCGTTGCGCGGCGGCTGTTGCTGCGGATTGCGCTGTTCGTTCGGCGGGCGGTCTTCGCGCGGTGCCTGCGCACCGTCGCGGCGCGGTTGCTGCTGCGGCGGCTTGTTGTTGTTGCCGTTGGCGGCGCCGCGTTCGCGATTGCCGTCGCGACCTGCATTGGCGCTGGTCTCGTTCTTGGCGTCGCGATTCGAGTCGCGGCGGGCATCGCCACGATCCGGCCGGCGATCGCGGTCGCCGCGGCGAGGTTCGTCGCGACGGCCGCCGTCACGGCGCGACTCGTTGCGCTGCGAGGAGCGGCGCGATTCGTCGCGTCCCTGCTTGGCGTTGTTGTCTTCGGCCTCGGATTTCTTGGCCTTCTTCTCACGCGGGCGCGGCATGAAGCCGAACAGCCACAGCAGCCGCGCCCAGAATCCCTCGGGCGCGATCGGGGCCATCGTGAACACCGGCGCCACCACCGGAGCCGGGGGAGGCGGCTCGACGATCGGGGCGGGCGCCGACGGCAGGATCTGCTCGACGGCGGGCTTCGGCGCCGGTTTGGCCGGTCCCTTGGCATCCGCGAGGTCTTCCTGCGCCTCGGCTTCGAAATTCTGCGCGAGCGCGTGGCTGACGCCGCTGTTGGCCTCGAGCGCGAGCTGGTCGCCGCGCACGCGGCGCAGTTCGTAGGCGGGTGTCTGCATCGTCGAATTCGGCACGATGGTGATCGCCACCCGGTTGCGGCCCTCGATCTCGCGCACCTGCGCGCGCTTCTCGTTGAGCAGGAAGGTGCCGACGTCGACCGGCAGCTGCGCGATCACGCGCGCCGTGCGGTCCTTCATGGCCTCTTCTTCGATCAGGCGCAGCACCGACAGGGCCAGCGACTCGACCGAGCGGATCTGGCCGCTGCCTTCGCAGCGCGGGCAGGTGATCTGGGTGTGCTCGCCCAGGCTCGGGCGCAGGCGCTGGCGCGACATCTCCATCAGGCCGAAGCGCGACAGGCGTCCGAACTGGATGCGGGCGCGGTCGATCTCGCAGGCGCGCTCGAGGCGCTTCTCGACGTCCTTCTGGTTGCGCGCGCTGTTCATGTCGATGAAATCGATCACGATCAGGCCGCCGAGGTCGCGCAGGCGCAGCTGGCGGGCGATCTCGTCGGCCGCCTCGCAGTTGGTGTTGAACGCCGTCTCTTCGATGCCGCCGCCGCCGGTGGCCTTGGCCGAGTTGATGTCGATCGAGGTCAGCGCCTCGGTGCGGTCGATGACGATCGAGCCGCCGGAGGGCAGGCGGATCTGGCGCTCGTGCGCAAGCTCGATCTGGCTTTCGATCTGGTAGCGCGAGAACAGCGGCGTCTCGTCCTTGTACAGCTTCAGACGGCTGAGCTGCTGCGGCATCACGGCCGCGAGGTGCTCGCGCGCCTGCTCGTAGACCTCGGGATTGTCGACCAGCACTTCGCCGATGTCCGGGCGCAGGTAGTCGCGCAATGCGCGCAGGATGATGTTGTTTTCCTGGTAGATCAGGAACGGCGCACGCTTCTCGCGAGCGGCGTTGTCGATGGCGGTCCAGATCTCGACGAGATAGTCGGCGTCCCACTGCAGCTCTTCGGCGCTGCGGCCCACGCCGTTGGAGCGCACGATCACGCCCATGCCGTCCGGCAGGCTCATCGCGTCGAGCGCGGCCTTGGCTTCTTCGCGCTCGTCGCCTTCGGCACGGCGCGAAACGCCACCGGCCTTGGGATTGTTCGGCATCAGCACGAGGTAGCGGCCGGCGAGCGAGACGTAGGTCGTCAGCGCCGCGCCCTTGTTGCCGCGTTCTTCCTTCTCGACCTGGACGATCAGTTCGAGGCCTTCACGCACGAGGTCCTTGATCGGACCCTGGCCGTTGACGCAGCTGCGTGCGATTTCCTTGATGGGCAGAAAGCCGTGGCGTTCCGACCCGTACTCCACGAAGCAGGCTTCGAGCGAGGGCTCGACCCGCGTGATGCGACCTTTGTAGAGATTGCCCTTCTTTTGTTCTTTGGAAGCGAGTTCTAGGTCGAGGTCATGCAGTTTCTGGCCATCGACGATGGCCACGCGCAGTTCTTCCGCCTGCGTCGCGTTGATCAAGATACGTTTCATTTGGGTAGCGGTCTGGTTGAGAGCTCGACCGCAAGGCAAGGGATGAACGGGTCGGCGCGTGAGGCGCGTCTTGTCGTTGTGACCCGAAGCCTGGCAGGAGCCCAGGTTTCTGGTGCTGGCCGTCGCACGTCACCGGATGACCGGGCAGGCGTGCAACGTGTCCAACCGTCCGCATAGCGGTTAATCTAGTTTTCGCTCGCGGGAGGCTGGCAGCCATCGTGTTTGATTCCCATCACGGGCGGCGCATCGCAAAACGCGGTTCACCGGGTGACAAACTCCGGTAGCAGGGACACCTAAGCCTCGGAGTGCCAAACATATTGCCACAGACCCGGGTCTGTTGGCACAGGACCGAACCCATGGACCGGGTGGCGCTCGCGTCGCCCTGACCGACTCTTCCCACTCTTCGGCGCCATGACGCCGGGCTGTCGACGACGCCCGGACCGCGCCAGACCGAATCCCTCCGTGACGACTCCCCCGAAGCCTTCAGAACCCAAGACCGGCGTGCGCCACGCCAAGGCGGGGCCGCGCGAAAGCGGCCAGCGTATCGACAATTTCCTGATGCGCGAGCTGCCGGGCGTGCCGAAATCCCACGTTTACAGGCTGTTGCGGTCTGGCCAGGTGAGGATTAACGGAGGCCGCGCCAAGCCCGAGCGCAAGCTCGCAGAGGGCGACGAGATCCGTATCCCCCCGGTCCGCACCGCTGAGAAGGGCGAGGCCGTCCGGCCGCCGGACGAGGTCCTGAAGCGCTTGCGGGCCGCGGTGATCCACGAGGACGAGCATTACCTCGCCCTGGACAAGCCGGCCGGCTATGCGAGCCACGGGGGCAGCGGCTTGCCGTACGGGGTCATCGAGTCGATCCGCGCCTGGGACAAGTACGAATTCATCGAGCTGTGCCATCGGCTCGACCGTGACACCAGCGGGGTCCTGTTGCTGGCCAAGTCCCGCGCCGCCCTGCTGCGGGCGCAGAAAGCGTTCAAGGAAGGCACCACCGAGAAGCGCTACTTCGCGCTGGTCGTGGGCCGCTGGAAGGGCGAGGACCGCGATGTCGACGCCGCCCTGGTCAAGGCGCAGCTCGAGAACGGCGAACGTTTCACCGAGGTCGACGAGGAGGACGGCAAGCCCTCCCGCTCCCGCTTCTCGCCGCAGGCCCGCTACCGCGACGCCACGCTGTGCGAGGTGCAGATCTTCTCGGGACGCACCCACCAGATCCGCGTCCACGCGCTGGCGTTGGGCCACCCGGTGGCCGGGGATCGCAAATACGGCGAGCGCGGTTTCGACAAGGCGGTTCGCGACAAGGGTCTCAAGCGCATGTTCCTGCACTCCCATTTCCTGAAGCTCGGCGCGGACGGCGCGCTGCCCAAGCTGCTGCTGAGCGCCCCGATGCCCGACGAGCTGCGCGACGTCCTCAGCCGCCTGCCGGGAGTCCGCTGATGGCTGGCCGAATCCTGCGCGTACCGGGGCAGACGCCGCGCAAGCCGGGCGTGGTGTTCCTTTGCGTGTTCGTGCTGCCGCTGCTGGCCTGGGGATCGTTCAACTGGTGGGACGAGCCGCTGACACCGACCGCGCAGGAGCTGCTCGACGCCAAGCCCGAAGCGGTTCCCCAGGCCGAGAACCTGTTCCTGGCGATGGTGGGCTTTCCGATCTCGGGCGACGAGCCGGCGCACGACCGCGGGGCTGCGGCGCTCGATGCCTACGCGGGGATTGTCGCGAAGGGCGGACAGCCGCCAAAGACCTACGCGGAAGCCCTGGATCGACCGTTCGCGGCTTTCGACGAAGAGGACCTGACGCTGTGCAGTGCCGGCAACAAGGAAGGGGCTTATCACTGCCTGCGCAACAGCCGCGCGCAGCGTGCGGGGTTTCAGCCGCTGGTTCTGCGCCTGAGCCCACTGCTGGCGCGGTATCGCGAGCTGGAGTTCTATCCGCGTTACGCCGACATCCGGGCGATGACGCCCGATGACCCGATGGACAACCTCGCCTACCGCGTGGGCCTGGTGAACCTGTCGGTGCTGGCGCTGGCGGCCGAAGAGGGAGCCGTCGAGCCAGCGGTGGTGGCCCTCGGACGATCGGCCGCGATGTGGCGGCGCCTGCTGGCGGCGCGTAACGTCAGTCTGGTCGACAAGCTCGTCGCGTCGCGGGCCTATTCGGCGCACCTGCTGTTCGCCTCCGAGCTGATCCGCGACCTGCCGACGCTCGACGGGCCGAGCCTGGAATCGATCGAGTCGATCGTGCGGCCCCTGCAGGATGCCGAGATCAGCCTCGCGGGTCCGTTCGCGTCCGAATTCCGCGTACAGGCGTCGCTTTGGGACCGCATCTCCAATCCGGACGATCCGATGGTGCGTAGGGATTTCCCGAGCTCGCAGTCCTGGTGGTACCGGCTGCTCGTGAAGAAGAACGAAACCACGCTGCGCAGCCTGGCGGATCTCGAGGCGATTCTCGCCATCGAGAAGAAGGGGTGCGTCGACGTGAAGGCCGCCGTCGAGAAAGTCGAGGCGGCGCCACCGCCGTCGGGGTCCGGCCTGCGCTGGTACGAATGGGGCTACAACCCGATCGGCCGGCTGATGCACGCGAGCATGGACAACAGCCGACAGTACACCCAGTACCTGGGTCGGCAGTGCAATCTCGTCGCGCTGCAGGGCATGGTGGGCTTGCAGCTCGAGCTGCGGCGCAACGGCGCCACGCCGGATTCGACGCCGGCACAGTTGAAATCGCTCGCGGACCGATTCAAGGACCCGAACACCGGTCGGCCGTACATGTACGACGAGAAGGCGCAGACACTGGGCTTCGGCTTCATCGGCAAGACCCGGGAGTTCTCCACCCCCTTGCCCTTGCGCACGCCATGAGCGTGACGGCACGGCGCTTCGACCTGCTGATCTTCGACTGGGACGGCACGCTCTCCGACTCCGAAGGCCTGATCGTGCGCAGCATGCAGGCCGCGATCACGGACCTGGGGCTGCCGCCGCGCAGCGATGCGGCGATCGGCGAGCTGATCGGTCTGGGCATGACCGACGGGATGCAGAAGCTGTATCCCGAGATCGACACCGACGAGCTCATCAAGCTGCTGATGAGCTATCGCGCGACGTTCATCGGAAAGGCGCACAACGAGGCGCCTCTGTTCACCGGTGTGGAGCCGGCACTTTTCGACCTGGCGGGAAGCGGCTTCAAGCTGGCAGTCGCCACCGGCAAGCCGCGTCCCGGACTGGAGCGCTCGTTCCGATCGCACGCCTCGATCCGGTCGCTGTTCGCGGCCACGCGCACCGCGGACGAGACGGCCAACAAGCCCGATCCTCTGATGCTGCGCGAACTGCTCGACGAGCTGCAGGTTCCGGTGGCCCGCGCCCTGATGATCGGGGACACCGAATACGACGCCGCGATGGCGCAGGCGATCGGGATGCCGATGCTCGGCGTGACCTGCGGGGTGCATGCCCCTCGACGGATTCTCGCCGCCGGCGCCATGGCACTGATCGAGTCCGTGGCGGATCTGCCGGCCTGGCTGCGCAACTAAAAAATCCCTGCCGTAGCCCGGACGCAGTCCGGGGTTGCGCTCGATTGGCGAGAGACACTCCGGACTTCGTCCGGGCTACGGAATCAGGGCAGCGTGTAGCCCGCCTTGCGCAGCAGACGCGCCGTCAGGATCAGCGGCAGGCCGATCAGGCCGGTCGGATCCCGTGACTGGATCTCTTCGAACAGCGTGATGCCCAGGCCTTCCGCCATGAAGCTGCCCGCGCAGTCCAGTGCCGGTTCGGCGCCGACATAGCGCTCGATCTCGGCGGCCTTGAGCCGGCGCAGCTTCACCAGCGTGAGGTCCAGCCCGGCGAGCGGTCTCGGCAGGCCCGGGTGCACCAGCGATACCGCGGTGGCGAAACTGACCGTGCGGCCGGCCATGAAGGCGAGCTGCTCGCAGGCGGCCTCGCGGCTGCCCGGTTTGCCGATCAGCCGGTTCATGCAGGTTGCCGACTGATCCGAGCCGATGACGCAGGCATCGGGCCGCTTGTCGAAAACCGACTGGGCCTTTGCCCGCGCCAGACGGGCGGCGAGTTTTTCGGCCGGCTCGCCCGATTTGGATGTTTCGTCCACCTCGGGGCTGGCCTGTCCGAACGGCAGGCGGAGGCGGACGAGCAGTTCGGCGCGGAAACGCGAGGTGGAGGCCAGGATCAGTG
>CAZXXM010000008.1:7261-14308 GCA_964644715.1 uncultured Salinisphaerales bacterium | reverse complement strand
CGGAGGCGGACGAGCAGTTCGGCGCGGAAACGCGAGGTGGAGGCCAGGATCAGTGGCGTCATGCGGGGTCGCGGCTTTGACTTGAGAGGGTCGCGAATCTACCATTCGCGCCCTTTTTGGCGGCCTCGCCATGACTCTCCCTGTCCAGATCAGCGCCTCTCGCGCTCTTGCCCGAGACGAACGCTATGCCGGCCCGGTGGACACGGCGGCGCTGGATCGTCTGAGCGAGCTGTCGCCGCAGGACCTGAGCGCCGAGCTGCGGATATGGACCGATACGGCCCGCCGACGCTGGATCGAAGGGCGCGTCGCCGGTGTGTTGCAGCTCGAATGCCGGGTCTGCAGCGAGCGTTTCTCCTGGTCGCTGGACGCGCCGGTGAAGCTTGCGCTGGCGATGAGCGAGGAAGAGGAAGAGCGGTTGATGGCCGACGGCGAGCCCTTACTGGTTCGTGACGACAGCCTGATGCTGCACGAGATCGTCGAGGACGAGGTGCTGTTGGCCTTGCCGATGATGCCGAGGTGTCCGGCGTGCGAGAATGCGCGCCCGCCGTCGGATGAGCCGCCGGGCGAGGCCTCGAAGCCTGGCCCGTTGGCAGCACTGAAAAATTTGAGTTTGAAGGGCGTTACCCCAGCCCGAAGGAAGTGATATGGCAGTCCAGAAATCCCGCAAGTCCCGTTCGACCCGTGGCCACCGCCGCGCTCATGACGCACTCACCGCTCCCGCGCTGTCGGTCGATCCGACGTCGGGCGAGACCCATCTGCGTCACCACGTGACGGCCGACGGCTATTACCGCGGCAAGAAAGTGATCGACAAGGGCGCGCCGGAAGCCGCGTCCGAGTAAGTCCGGACCGGTCGGCTCACGCTGTGCCGGTCACTCTGTCCATCGATGCGATGAGCGGCGACCACGGTCTGAGTGTGACCGTGCCCGCCGCTCTGTCGTGTCTGCAGGAAGATCCGGACCTTCGCATCGTGCTCGTCGGTGACGAGCCGCAGATCGAGGCGGAGCTGCGCAAGCAGAAGGCCGGGCCGGATCCGCGCCGGAGCATCCGGCACGCGACCGAGACGGTCGCCATGGACGAGAGCCCGTCCAAGGTGCTACGCAACAAGAAGGACTCGTCGATGCGGGTTGCCATCGACCTCGTCCATGAAGGGCAGGCCCAGGCCATGGTCTCCGCCGGCAATACCGGCGCGTTGATGGCGACCGCCAAGTTCGTCCTCAAGACACTGCCGGGCATCGATCGTCCGGCGATCGTCTCGGCGATCCCGTCAGTGAACGGCTACGTCCACATGCTCGATCTCGGCGCCAATGCCGAGTGCACGTCCGAACAGCTGTTTCAGTTCGCCGTGATGGGTTCCGCACTGATCACGGCGATGCAGGGCAAGACTCATCCCAAGGTCGCGTTGCTCAACATCGGGGCGGAAGAGATCAAGGGCAACGACACCATCCGGGGCGCTGCCACGATGCTGCAGGGCTCCAGCCTGAACTACGTCGGATTCGTCGAAGGGGACGGCATCTTCCTGTCGGAAGTCGACCTCGTGGTCTGCGACGGCTTCGTCGGCAACGTGGCGCTCAAGACCGGCGAAGGCGTGGCCAAGATGATCCGCCAGTTCCTCAAGGAGGAATTCTCGGCGTCGATCCTTCACAAGATGGCGGCCGTCGCGGCGATGCCGGCGCTCAAGGCGCTGAGCAAGCGCATCGATCCGCGCCACTACAACGGGGCCACCTTGCTCGGATTGAACGGCACCGTCGTGAAGTCGCATGGCAGCGCCGACGTCGTGGGTTTCGCCAATGCGATCCGCGTCGGTATCCGCGAGGTCAAACAGGATGTCCCGCATCGCATCAGCGCCTTGCTGGGCGAGGCGCTCAAGCCGTCCGCGGCGGTGCGCGCAGCCTGATTCGTCGCCGCGTCTTGCGCGCGGGGCCGCTCGGTACGGCCGCTCGATGAGACGACGCCTATTTGACCAGCTGGTTCAGGTCGAAGATCGGCAGCAGGATCGCCAGCACGATCAGCAGCACGATGCCGCCCATGGCCAGGATCAGCACGGGCCCCAGGATCGCGACGAGCGCACCCACCAGGGTTTCGACTTCACGCTCCTGATTGCGCGCCGCGTTGTCGAGCATTTCGTCCAGGCGTCCGGACGCTTCGCCGCTGGCGATCAGGTGCAGGGCGATCGGAGGGAACAGCTTGCTCTCTCCCAGCGACCGGGCCAGCGGCGCGCCTTCGCGTACCTTGGTCGTCGCGATGTCGATGGCATCCCGCATCGGGACGTTCGACACCACCTGCGTGCCGATCCGCATCGCGTCCAGGATCGGTACGCCGCTGCCAAACAGGATGCCCAGGGTGCGCGTGAAGCGCCCCGTATTGGCGCCGCGCGTGAGCCGGCCGATCAGCGGGAGGCGCAGCTGGATGTGGTGGACCTTCCGGCGGAAGTCTTCGTTGCGCATCATGCGACCGAAGACGAACAGCGCCAGGATCAGCGCGGCGCCCATGTAAAGCCCGTAGTCGCGGACGAAATCGCTCATCGCGATCATTCCCTTCGTCAGCCCGGGCAGTTCCTGCTTGATGTCCCCGTAGACGCCGACGACCTGTGGGACCACGTAGGCCAGCAGCATGACCACGACGGCGATGGCGACGACGGTCAGGATGACCGGATAGAGCGAAGCGAGCAGGACTTTCTGCTGCAGTTCCTGGCGCCGCTCGACGTACTCGGCCAGGCGTTCGAGGATGTAGTCGAGCTTGCCGGACTGCTCGCCGGCTTCCACCGTCGCACGGAAGAGCGGCGGGAAAGCATTGGGGAACTGGTTGAGTGCCTGCGCAAGGCTGGATCCTTCGAGCACCGAGGAGCGTACGCCCAGCGCGATGCGCTTCACGCGCTTGGATTCACTCTGCTGCGAGACGGCGGCAAGCGCTTCGTCGAGTGGCAGGCCCGAACGCACGAGCGTGGCGAGCTGACGGGTGAACAGCGTGAGCTCGGTGGTGCTGATGCTGCCGCCACCACCGCCTCCGAACAGCTGCGTCTGCTGCGCCGACCGCTCCTGGACCTCGCGGATCTCCAACGGCATCAGCCCACGGTCGCGCAGCGTGCTGCGTGCGTGTCGCGCGGAGTCGCCTTCGATCAGCCCGCGTTCCTGACCACCGGAGGCGGTGAGCGCGGTGTATTCGAACGCGGCCACTAGAAGAAGTCGCTCATTCTTCGATCGTCACGCGCAGGACTTCGCGCATCGTCGTCTCGCCGCGCAACACCTTGTTGCGTCCGGCCTGCACGATGCCCGGCCCGCGACTGCGGGCATAGCTCTCGAGCGACTGCTCGCTCGCGTTGTCGTGGATCATCGATTCGATCTGCCGATCGATGTCGATGATCTCCTGGATCCCGCTGCGGCCGAGGAAACCGGTATGGCGGCACTGCGGGCATCCCACCGACTTGTACAGCTGGAACGTGCCGTGACGGGCGGGCGCCAGACCGAGTTGCTCGACTTCCGCCAGGCTCGGATCGTAGGCCTGCTTGCAGTGCGGGCACAGCGTACGCACCAGGCGCTGTGCCATCAGGCCCACGAGCGAGGACGACAGCTGGTACGGCTCCACGCCCATGTCGCGCAGACGCGTCACGGCGCCGACGGCGGTGTTGGTGTGCAGCGTCGACAGCACGAGATGGCCGGTCTGGCTGGCCTGCACCGCGATCTGCGCGGTATCGAGGTCACGGATTTCGCCGACCATCACGACGTCGGGGTCCTGCCGCAGGATGGCGCGCAGGCCGCGGGCAAACGTCATCTCGACCTTCGTGTTGACCTGCGTCTGGCCGACCCCGTCGATGTAGTACTCGATCGGATCTTCGACGGTCATGATGTTGCGCGACCGGTCGTTCAGCACCGACAACGCGGAATACAGCGTCGTCGTCTTGCCCGAGCCGGTGGGACCGGTGACCAGCAGGATGCCGTAGGGCCGGAAGATGATCCGGTTCAGCACTTCGATCTGCGACTCGTCCAGGCCCAGCTCGCTCAGATCCAGCCGCTCGGCCTGCTTGTCCAGGATACGCATGACCACGCGTTCCAGGTTGGTTCCGGTCGGAATGGTGCTGACGCGTACGTCCACCTTGCGGCCGCCGAACGCGCGGCTGATGCGGCCGTCCTGGGGCAGACGCTTTTCCGCGATGTCGAGCTTGGCCATGACCTTGATACGCGAGACCAGCCGAGGCGCCAGCGCGCGCGGCGGCTGCATCACCTCGCGCAGCACGCCGTCGACGCGAAAGCGCACCTGCAGGCGGCTTTCGAAGCTCTCGATGTGGATGTCGGAGGCGTTTTCCTTGATCGCCTCGACCAGCAGGCCGTTGATGAAGCGGATGACCGGCGCGTCGTCGTTGGATTCGAGCAGGTCCTGGTTGTCGGACAGCGCCTGTGCGAGCGCGTCGAGATCGGCGTCGTCCGCGTCCAGGCCATCCATCAGGCTGGCGGCGGCACCGGTCTGGCCCTCGTAGGTGCGTGACAGCAAGGCATCGAAATCGTCGGCACCGACCCGCTGCAGCCGCACCGGGCGACCGACGAAGCGGCGTGCTTCCTGAAGCGCGTCGACGCTGGTGCCGGGCCGTGCCATCACGATGACGTGATCGCCGCGATCCTCGGTGACGATCAGGCCGTGACGCTTGGCAAACGCGAAGGGGGGACGCCGCAACGGCTCCATGAGGGGGCTCGCTGCTAGGGTTGCGTCGAGGGAGCGACCGGCGCGTCGGCAGCGGGAGCTTCGGGCTCAGCCGGCGGCGGCGCGAGTTCGATGGGCGGGAGCGTCGGGCTCGACGGGACCGGTGCCGGGTCGACCGACGACGGCGGTTCCGTCGTCGGAGCGGCAGGGGCGGCCGTATCCGGCGCCACAGCGCCGGGCGACGGCGGCGTCAGCTTGGCGGCCGCCTCGGCGGCGGCAGCGGCCTGCGCCTTCTGGCGGATCTCGGCGTCGCGGGCGACGTACTTGTCGTACGGCTCGAGCAGGATGCGCTGGGCGCCGGCCAGTGGCACGGCGTTATTGCCGCCCGAGCCCGTGGCCAGCTGCAGGTCGCGGATCGAGTCGTACTTGAGCCGCGAGTAGTAGTCGCCTTCCATCTGCTTGCGCAGGATCGCCGGCTTGATGAACACCATCAGGTTGCGCTTGTTGTTGCCGACCGAGCGGTACCGGAACAGTGAACCGATCAGCGGGATGTCGCTCAGGAACGGCACGCCGCGCTGCGTGTCGTTGAGGTTTTCGTCGATCAGGCCGCCGAGCACCAGGACCTGGCCGTCCTCGACGCTGACGGTGTTGGTCAGCGTGCGCTTGTTGGTGACCAGATCGACCGCGCCGCCGGTCGAGCCGGTGACGAGGCTGGACACCTCAAGCTTGAGCTTGAGCTTGATGTTGTCGCCTTCGTTGATCTGCGGCGTGATGCCCAAGGTCAGGCCGACGTCCTTGCGTTCGATCGTCTGGAAGGGGTTGAGATTCGAGCCATTGCTCGCGCCGGTATTGCTGAAGGAGCCGGTCAGGAACGGCACTTCCTGGCCCACCGAGATTTCCGCTTCCTCGTTGTCCAGCGTCACCAGCGTCGGCGTCGAGAGGACATTCGAGTCGCCGTCGCCCTTGATGGCTTTCAGCAGCAGCGCGAAGCTGGTTCCGCCGCCGCCCACACGACCGCCGCCGACGTTGATGCCGTTGCCGAGCAGGCCGAGAGCGGCCAGGTCGCTGTTCGCGGCGTTGGAACTGCTGCCGCTCACGGTGCCCAGGGCCTGCACCGCGGCGAGCGTCGCCGGATCGAGCAGCCCGGCCGCGGCAATCCGGTCGCCGTTGAACACGGCCCAGTCGATGCCCAGCGCGCTGGACTTGGTCGCGCTGACCTCGGCGATGATGCCCTCCACCAGCACCTGGGCGCGGCGGATGTCGAGCTGCGCGATCACGTCGCGCACCTGGCGCATCGTTTTCGGCGGCGCGGTGATGATCAGCGCGTTCGTGTCCTTGTCGGCCAGGACGCGCACGCCGTTGGCATTCGGGCCCGATGTGGCGGGAGCCTGCGTGGTCTGCGCACCGGCGGGACCCTTGTTCACCTGCTGCGCGTAGCCCTCGAGGATCGGAGCGAGATTCTCCGAACTGGCGTACTTGAGGTAGATGACCTGCGTCGCGCCGTCTTCGCCGACCGGCACGTCGAGCTGCTTGATGATTTCGAGCAGCTTGGTGCGCTCGCCGCGGTCGCCGGCGACCAGCACGGAGTTCGAGCGCTCGTCGGCGATGACGGCGATCTGGCGCTGGGTCGGATCCTGCTGTCCCTGCTTGTCTCCCTGGGCCAGCGAGGTCAGTACGCGCACCACTTCGGCGGCGCCGGCGTATTCGAGCTTCACGATTTCGATGCCGCGATCGCCCGACAGGTCGATCTGGCGGATCAGCTTTTCCAGGCGCACCACGTTGGCGGCGCGGTCCGAGATGATCAGCATGTTGCTGCCGGCGTAGGCGGCCAGATGGCCCCATTGCGGCACCAGCGGGCGCAGGATCGGGACGAGCTGCGCGGCCGAGACGTTCTGGATCGTGTAGACGTGGGTGACGACTTCGTCGATCGGAAGACCGGAGCCCCCCGAGTTGTACGAACCGCCGTCCTGGCGGGCGTTGGTCTCGGGCACGATCTTGATGGTGTCGCCCGCCGGGATGGCGGCGAATCCCTGGACCTGAAGAACGGCGAGGAAGGTTTCGTACAGGCCCGCATCGTTCATCGGGCTGGTCGACACCACCGTGACCTTGCCCTTCACGCGCGGGTCGACGATGAAATTCTTGCCCGTGACCTCGCTGACGGTCTGGATCAAGGTGCCGATCTCGGCGTCCTTCAGATTCAGCGTGACGTCTGCGCGCGCAACCAGGGTCGTACCGGACAGGGCCAGCGTGAGCAGTCCCGCGAGAAGTTTCTTCATTCGCTCAATTGAAATTGACGTTCACGGTCTGCTGCTGGCCACCGCGTTCCACCACCAGCGACACGCTGCCCGCCTGACTCAGCTGCCCCAGCATCTGCAGGGCGGTATTGGCATCGTTCAATTGTATGCCATTGACCTG
>CAZXXM010000008.1:2377-7161 GCA_964644715.1 uncultured Salinisphaerales bacterium | reverse complement strand
ACCAGCATCACCTCGGCGAGACGCGGCAGCGAACGTGCATGGCGTTCGTAGACGCGCAGCAGGGCGGGAGGCGTGCGAAGGCGGGCGGACATATCGAATCATAACCCGCGCGTTGCGCCCATCGACGGTTGTTCAGGCTTCTCGCCGGAGACGTGATCGACCGCACCCGCGGTCTGTCGCCCTTGCGCCACAGCGCGCCGGGGCCGCCCTACAATGCGATCGAACCTTCGTAGACGGTGTACAAAGGTTCTGGGGGATGGCTGGGGCGTAAAAAAAGAAGAAATGGGAATGAGGGGACTGGGGTCGAAACACGAGGTGCGGCGCTGGGCCATCCGCGGTGGCCTGGGCGTGTTCGTGTTCCTGCTGTTCGTCCTCCACAGCGCCGGCTATGCGCCGATGGGTTTGTTGACGCAGCTCGAGGCCTGGACCTACGACGCCCGTGTGCGGCTGACCCTGCAGAACACGATCGACGACAAGGTCGTGATTCTCGACATGGACGACCGGACGCTTGCGGCCGAAGGCTGGCCCCTGCCTCGCGATCGCCTCGCCGAACTGTTCGATCTGCTGTTCGACCGCTACCGCATCCGCGCACTCGGTTCGGACATCCTGTTTTCCGAACCCGACCGCAGCTCGGGAGCGGCCCTGCTGGAGCGCCTGGCCAGCGACGAACTGGCGGATCTGCCCGGCTTCGCGAAACGAGCCGCCGCGCTGGCTCCGCAGTTCGACAACGACCGCCGTTTCGCGGCTGCGCTCAGGGGGCGTGCGGTCGTGCTGGCCTATTTCTTCAAGCCCGCGCTGATGCCGGGCGACTCTCCGATCAGCGGTGCCCTGTGCGCGCCGATGATGAAAGACAAGGCGGCGGCGCTCTATGCCGTCGACTTCGCGAGTGCGCTCGGCTACACCGGCAACCTGCCGGGTCTGCAGGGCGCGACGCCGTACTGCGGTTATTTCGACAATCCGCTGCTCGACGCCGATGGCGTCTTCCGGCGCGTTCCGCTGGTGCAGAAGTACGACGGCGCCCTGTATCCCTCGCTGGCGCTGGCGCTGACGCGGCTGTCGCTCGGCAATCCGCCGGTCGAACTGCAGTTCTCGCCGCCGGACGTCCGCACCTCGCTGAACATCGAGAACCTCGTCATCGGAGACAAGGTGGTTCCGGTGGACGGCACCGTCGCGGCGCTGGTTCCGTACCGCGGACGCTTCGGCTCCTTCCGCTACATCTCCGTGACCGACGTGCTGCACGGGCGCGTCGACGAAGCCTTGTTGCACGACCGGATCGTGTTGCTGGGCACCAGTGCGGCCGGCCTGTTCGACCTTCGCAGCACGCCGGTGGGACAGAACTACGCCGGCGTCGAGGTGCACGCCAATCTCGTCTCTGGGATGCTCGACGGGCGTATCAAGCGCAAGGCGCCGTACTACAGCGGCATCGAGGTCAGCGTCCTGCTGTTGATCGTGCTGGTCGTCGGCCTGACCTTCCCGCGGCTATCCCCGCTGGCCGGCACGAGCCTGGCGCTCGGCGTGATCGCCGCGGTGGTCGGACTGGCGATGTGGCTGTGGACGGCGTCGAACTTCGTGATGCCGCTGGGCGTGCCGGTGGTGTTCACGCTGGTACTGCTGATGGGGCATCTGCTGGTCGGCTATCTCTTCGAATCGCGGCGCGCGCGCGACACGCAGCTCCGCTTCGGCCAGTACGTGCCGCCGGAAGTGGTCGAGGAACTGTCGGCTTCGGGCCAAGGCGTCAGCATGGAGGGCGAATCGCGCGAGATGAGCGTGTTGTTCACCGACGTGCGCGGCTTCACCGACATCTCGGAAAAAATGGAAGTGCGCGAGCTCTCGGCGTTGATGAACGCTTTCCTGACGCGCCAGACCGAGGTGATCCAGCGGCATCGGGGGACCATCGACAAGTACATGGGCGACGCGATCATGGCGTTCTGGGGCGCGCCGCTGACCGACGAACAGCACGCGCAGCGCGCTCTCGAAGCCGGCCTGGAGCTGGTGCGCGCGGTCAGAGGCCTCGACGAATCCTTCGCCCAGCGCGGATGGCCGCCGCTGTACGTCGGTGTCGGGGTGAACACCGGAAAGATGCACGTCGGCAACATGGGCTCGGAGTTTCGCGTCGCCTACACCGTCATCGGGGATTCGGTGAACCTGGGTTCGCGCGTCGAGGGCCTGACCAAGGAGTACGGCGTGTCGATCCTGTGCACCGAGTGGACGCGCGCCGCCGCCCCGCAGGACTGGTCGTTCCGCGAAGTCGATTTCGTGCGCGTGAAAGGGCGGGCCGAGCCGGTCGGCATCTACGAGCCGCTGGGGCCGAAAGAGGCGCTGGATCCGGCACTGCGCCACGATCTGGCGCGGCATCGCGGGGCGATGATCCTTTACCGCCGCCAGCGCTGGGACGAGGCAGAGGCGGAACTGCTCGACCTGAGCCGCTCGGAACGGCCGCACCGCATCTACGAACTGTTCCTCGCGCGCATCCGGCAACTGCGCAACAACCCGCCCGGTCCGGACTGGGACGGCGTCTATACCTTTCATCACAAATAGGGTCCTACCCCTGAGGGCTTAGGGTTCTCCCGCGTTCCGACCCTCGTCCCGATGCGCCACCATCCAGGCCGGATCGTCATCAGTGGAGACGGACATGGAAGTGGGTGCCTTCTATCTTCCGAGCCTGGGTCGCAAGGAAGAGATCGAGCAGGGTATGGCGGGCAAGCGCACGGATCTGTACCAGCGCATGTTGTCCGAGTTGTCCGAGCAACTGGCCTACATGGACGACCACGGCTACTACGGCTGTGGTACGACCGAGCACCATTTCCACATCGAGGGTGAGGAGGTCTCGACCAACCCGGTCCTGCTCAACCTCTACTTCGGTCTGCGCACCAAGCGCATGAAGTTCGGGCAGCTCGGCAACGTGCTGCCTTGCCTGAATCCGATCAACCGCGCCGAGGACATCGCCATCGCCTCGCAGATGCTGCAAGGCCGCGTATTCGCCGGCTTTGCGCGCGGTTACCAGGGGCGCTGGGTCAACGTACTGGGCCAGCATCACGGACTGGGAGAACCGGGCCAGGGCGAAGAGTACGAGGAGCTCAAGCGCGAACTGTTCGAGGAGCACTTCGAGATCATGATGAAGGCCTGGCAGAACGACACGTTCTCCCACAAGGGCAAGCATTGGCAGATCCCGACACCGAACATCAGCTGGCCCGCGGCCGAAACCAGCCGCAAGTACGGCAAGGGTATCGACGACAAGGGCATCATCCAGGAGATCGGCATCGCGCCCGGTCTGTACAACAACCAGATTCCCGACCTGTTCATGCCGTTCGCGGTATCCGAGCGCTCGATCACCTGGGCGATGGAGCGCGGCGTGGTGCCGGTGACGATCCGCACGCACCCCGAGATCATCAAGGCCGACTTCCTCGCGGGTCAGAAGGCGGCGCAGAAGGCCGGCAAGGATTACAAGTTCGGACAGGGCATGGCGATGAGCCGCGAGATCATCGTGGCGGACACCGACGCCGAGGCCGAAGCGATCGCGCGCGATGCGGGGGCATTCATCTGGTGCAACTTCTTCCAGCCGTTCGGCTTCAACGCGGCCATCGCGACGCCCGAGGAAAAGAACCCGTTCACCGTGCCCAACAGCTTCGAAGCCACCGCCGAGCGCGGCCTGGTGATCTACGGCAGCCCCGACACGGTCAATCGCAAGCTCGAAAAGCTGTTCAAGGAGCTGCCCGTCGATTACTTCTGGCTGTTCATCTACAACCACGTGCCGCACGCCCAGCTGATGCGCAGCTTCGAGCTGATGACGACCAAGGTGTGGCCGAACTTCACGAACAAGATCCGCGGCTGAGACCGGCCATGACGGATCCACAGGTGCTCCGGTCGCAGCGTGGCCGCGTCGCGACGTTGACGCTCAACCGGCCCGAAAAGCTCAACGCACTGACCGCCGGGGTTCTGCGCGAACTGAGGGGACATCTCGAGGCCCTGGCGCACGACGACGGCGTCGGTTGCGTGGTGCTCGCAGGTGCGGGTCGGAGCTTCTGCGCCGGTCACGACCTCGATGCGCTGGCCGGCGGCGGTGCGCTGGACTCGCGTTACGAAGAGGCCGAGGCCATCGATCTGCTCGAATCGCTACCGCAGCCGACGATCGCCCGGCTGCAGGGTCACTGCCTGACCGGCGGACTCGAGCTGGCACTGGGTTGCGACCTGCTGGTGGCGGCGAGCAACGTCAGGATCGGGGATACCCATGCGAAATGGGGGCTCGTGCCGGTCTGGGGCCTGTCGGTTCGATTGCCGGAGCGGGTCGGCATGGCCACCGCCAAGCGGCTGATGTTCACCTGCGAGATCCTGGACGGGGCGTCCGCCGCGGCGATCGGGCTCGTCGACGAGTCCGTGGCGGAATCCGAACTCGACGCGCGCATCGCGCAGATCGCGGCGCAGGTGGCGGCGAATTCGTCACAGAGTCACCGCATCAACAAGGCGCTGCTGCACGCCGGTCGGGAGGCCTCGCGGGCCGCGGCTCTGCGTCATGAGCGGGACATGCCCTTCGGCCAGCCATCCGACAGCGCGGAGCGGCTCGCGGCGGTGAAGGCCCGATAGCCGAATGTAGCCCGGACGAAGTCCGGGGGATTTGGTCCACGGGGCGCAACCCCGGACTTTGTCCGGGCCACGACGGGGGTGGCGAATCAGGGCTCCAGCCGATCCACGATCCAGCCATCGCCTTGGCGGCGGTAGCGCAGACGATCGTGCAGGCGGTTGCGCCGGCCCTGCCAGAACTCGATGGACTGCGGGCGGATCCGGTA
>CAZXXM010000008.1:0-2277 GCA_964644715.1 uncultured Salinisphaerales bacterium | reverse complement strand
GTCGGCACCGACGGTCGCCAGCGTGAAGGCCGTGGGCTCGAGCATGCCGGCGGCACGCGCGTCGCCCAGCCAGGCGTCGAACTGCATCAGGGGATCGGCGTCCAGTGACGCCTCGATCAGCGGAGGGTTGAGGGTGTATTGCATGCGCCACAGTGTGCATCAGCAACCCTGATCGAGGCATCCGCTGGCTCGTGACCCTGGCGGTCGGCACAATCGGCGCGTGCCCCACGCCCGAGTCCTCGCGCTCATCCCGACTCAGGAATCCGTTCTCCGATTCCTCGTGGCGATGCTGTTGTGCGCCGGTGTGGGTGCGGCCTGCGCGGCGGATCCGCCCGCCTTCAGTCTCAGCGAGGAAGAGAAAGCCTGGCTGGCCGCGCACCCGGTCCTGCGGCTCGGCATCGACCCGGATTACGCGCCGATCGAGTTCGTCAACGAGCACGGGCAATACCAGGGCCTGGTGGCGGACTACGCCGCGGCGATCGGACAGCGCCTGGGGGTGAGGATCGAGCCGCAACTCGGCCTGAACTGGCGCGAGAGCTACGCGCGCGGACTGCGGGGCGACGTGGAACTGTTCGGCTCGGTCGGACGCACCGAGGAGCGCGAGCGCGATTTCCTGTTCACCGAGCCCTATGCCGAGATCACCTCGGTGATCGTCGTGCGAACCAGCCAGCTCGGTGTCGTCGAGCCTGCGGATCTGGCGAGCCTGAAGGTGGCGCTCGTCGAGGGCTACGCCAACAGCCAGCTGCTGCTCGAACGTTTTCCGCAGCTGCAGGTCGCGTTCGAGCCCACCAACCTCGCGGCGCTGGAGAGCGTGGCCAGCGGCGACGCCGATGCGGCGATCGCGCCGCTGCCGATCGCCGCCTACCTGATCCAGAAGTACGGTCTGGCCAACCTGAAGGTCGCCGGTGCCAACCCGGTGCGTTCGGCCGAGCTGCATTTCATGGTGCCCAAGGACCTATCGATCCTGCGCACGATGGTGTCGCGGGCGCTGTTGTCGATGACGCCCGAGGAGCACCGCCAGATCCAGACGCGCTGGTTCAACGTGAAGTACGAGACGGGGCTCGATCCACGCAAGGTGTGGCTGCAGGTCATCGCCGGCACGCTGGTGGCCTTGCTGATCATCACGGCGGTCGCGTGGTGGGGGCTGCTGATGCGCCGCGAGGTGCAGCGGCGCCGCTCCGCCGAGTCCGACGCGCACAGCAATGCGCAGCGCCTGGCCGAGAGCCGCGTGCAGCTCGAAGAATCGGCGCAGCGCCAGCGCGAGATCACCGACTCGATCGTGGGCGCCGTCTTCCAGTTCCACCTCGACCCGGAAGGCCGGCTGCGGCTCGAATTCATCAGCGGACGCCTGCTGCAGGAACTGGGATACCAGCCCGAAGACCTGGTGGGCGCTGTCCACGAAGGCGGGCTGCACGCTGTCGACGACGAAGATCGCGAAGCGGTGCGCGCGTCGTTGATCGCTGCGCTGCGCACGCAGGACCGCTGGGAGTACGAATTCCGCGTCAAGGTCCGCGATGGTCGCCGGATGTGGCTGAGAGCCGAATCGGTGCCGCGACGCGAGGCCGACGGCAAGGTGGTGGCGAGCGGATACCTGTCCGACATCACCGAGCGCAAGGTGATGGAGACCTCGCTCGAACAGGTACGTGCCGATCTGACGCGCGCGCTGTCGACGACGGCGCTGCAGCTGCGCGCGGTGCTCGACAATTCACCGGCCGCCATCTGGGCGCGCGAACTCAACGGCGCCTACCAGTTCGCCAACGAATCATTCCGCCGCCTGTTCGATCTTCCTCCCGGCGACCGGGACGGCCGGCCGGTCGGCGAACTGCTGTCGCCGTCGCTGGTGGCGACGTTCGACGCCAACGACCGCAAGGTGCTGGAGACGCGCCGCAACGCCAGCTTCGTCGAGGTGATGCAGAGACCCGGCGGCGCGCGGCATCTGCTGATGGTGAAGTTTCCACTGATCGACGAGGGCAAGGTCATCGCCATCGGCGGCACCGGCATCGACATCACCGAGCAGATCCGCCTGCAGGAAGAACTGCGCCGGCTCAACGCGACGCTCGAGCAGCGCGTCGAGAACCGCACGCGCGAGTTGCGGGACACGCTCGACGAACTGGCGCGCGCCCGCGAGGCGGCCGAGACCGCGTCGCGTGCCAAGGGCGAATTCCTGGCCAACATGAGCCACGAGATCCGCACGCCGATGAACGCGATCCTCGGCTTGTCGCACCTCGCTCTGAAAACGGACCTGAGCTCGCGCCAGCGCGACTACCTGGGAAAGAT
>CAZXXM010000007.1:4923-23584 GCA_964644715.1 uncultured Salinisphaerales bacterium | reverse complement strand
CTGCGCCGGCAGGTCGATCGTCAGCGTGTAGCCCGGCGTGGCGGCCACTTCGCGGAGCAGCCGGTCGACGACGTCCGCCGGCAACACCACCGGCAGGAAGCCGCCCTTGAAGCTGTTGTTGAAGAAGATGTCGGCGAAGCTGGGCGCGATGACGCTGCGGAAACCCGCCTGTTCGAGCGCCCACACCGCGTGTTCACGCGACGAGCCGCAGCCGAAGTTCTCGCGCGCGAGCAGGATCTCGGCGCCGGCGTAGCGGGCCTGGTTCATGACGAAGTCCGGGTTCGGACGGCGCGTCGCCGGATCGATGTCCAGATCGCCCTTGTCCAGGTAGCGCCAGTCGTCGAACGCGAACGGGCCGAAGCCGGTGCGCTTGATCGACTTCAGGTACTGCTTGGGGATGATCGCGTCGGTGTCCACGTTGGGACGATCCAGCGGCGCGACCTTGGCGGTGACTTGGGTGAAGGCTCTCATGACACGGATCCTCGGCTGCTCGAATCAGACTGCAAGAAGAAAATGGGCATTGGCCGCTGCAACGGGCTTGGCCATGTCGTCCTGATAGGCGACGACCTGCACGTTGGCGACGCGACGTCCGTGACGCGTGACGGTGGCACGCGCAAAGGTGTCGACCGGCTGCGCCGAACGCAGGTACTCCACCGTGATGTTCACGGTCTTGGGCACGCGCACGATCTCCGACAGCGTCAGGAGCTGGCACATCGCCGTGAGTTCCATCAGCGCGCCCAAGGTGCCGCCGTGCAGCGCCTGGATTCGCACGTTGCCCAGCCGGCCCGGCGAGAAGTCCATGCGCCCGATCACGTTGCTGCCGTCGCGGATCATCGAAAAGCCGAGGAAGCGCGCGTACGGAATCGTCGCGATGAGCTTCTGCAGTTCTTCGATCGAGCGCGTCTGAGGCAATTGCCCTTCGAGATTCATGACGCGACGCCCTCGTTGACGACGTGATCGCGCGGATGCGAGCGCGTGTCGTCGCGGAACACCACGAAGGTACCGACCGCGGTCGCGACCAGATCGTCGGGATCGCCGTCGTGCGCCGTCGCCCGCGCGAACGCGATGTGCTTGGTCAGCCGGTGGCACTCGGCGAAGCAGCGCACCGTCTGCCCTGCACGCGCAGGCCGCAGGTAGTCGATGCGCAGATCGAGCGTCGCGATCCGTCGCAGCTCCTCGAGCTTGCACAGCACCGCGCCCCCGAGCGCCGCGTCGAACATGCCGCTGATCGCACCGCCGTGGATCACGCCCGTCTCGGGATCACCGACGAGGTTCTCGTGCCACGGCAGATCGAACACCACCGTGCCGACGTCGTTCTCGACATAGCGCAGGCCCAGCTCGGCGTTGTACGGGATGACGTCGACGAAGAAATCCTGTCCCTTCCCCGGCGGCGGCTTGTGCAGCGGATTCACGGCCGACTCCTAGAGCGAACGCACGTCGACGAAATGGCCGGCGATACCCGCCGCCGCCGCCATCGCCGGCGAGACCAGGTGCGTGCGACCGCCCTGCCCCTGCCGACCTTCGAAATTGCGGTTGGACGTGCTGGCGCAGCGCTCGCCCGGCTCCAGCCGGTCGGCGTTCATCGCCAGGCACATCGAGCAACCGGGCTCACGCCATTCGAAACCGGCGTCGAGGAACACGCGGTCGAGCCCTTCGGCTTCGGCCTGCGCCTTCACCAAGCCCGATCCCGGCACGACCAGCGCGAGCTTCACGTTGGCGGCCTTCTGCCGGCCCTTCACGACCACGGCCGCCGCGCGCAGATCCTCGATACGCGAGTTCGTGCACGAGCCGATGAAGACCTTGTCGATGCGGATCTCCTGGATCGGCGTGTTCGCCGTGAGACCCATGTAGGTCAGCGCCTTCTCCATGCCGCTGCGCTTCACCGGATCGGCGACCTGCGCCGGATCGGGAACCTTGGCCATGACGGGCAGCACCATCTCGGGCGAGGTGCCCCAGGTGACCTGCGGCGCGATGCTCGCGGCCTCGATGACGATCTCTTCATCGAACTTTGCGTCGGCATCCGAGTGCAAGGTGTTCCACCACGCGACGGCCTTGTCCCAGTGCTCGCCCTTCGGCGCGAACGGACGGCCCTTCACGTAGTCGATCGTGGTCTGGTCCACGGCGACGAGGCCGGCGCGCGCGCCGCCTTCAATGGCCATGTTGCACACGGTCATGCGGCCTTCCATCGACAAAGCCTGGATCGCTTCGCCGGCGAACTCGATCGTGTAGCCGGTGCCGCCGGCGGTGCCGATGCGGCCGATGATCGCGAGCACGATGTCCTTGGCGGTGACGCCGGGGCCCACGTTGCCGCGCACCGTGATGCGCAGGTTCTTCGACTTCTTGCTCTGCAGCGTCTGCGTGGCGAGCACGTGCTCGACCTCGCTGGTGCCGATGCCGAACGCGAGCGCGCCGAACGCGCCGTGCGTGGAGGTGTGCGAGTCGCCGCAGACCACCGTCATGCCCGGGAGCGTGGCGCCCTGCTCGGGTCCGATCACGTGGACGATGCCCTGGCGCTTGTCGTTCATGCGGAATTCGGTGATGCCGAACTCGTCGCAGTTGGAATCGAGCGCATCGACCTGCGTGCGCGAGATCGGATCGCTGATGCCCTTGGAGCGATCGGTGGTCGGCACGTTGTGATCGGCCACCGCGAGGTTGGCAGCGAGCTTCCAGGGCTTGCGGCCGGCCAGGCGCAGGCCGTCGAAGGCCTGCGGGCTGGTCACCTCGTGCACGAGATGGCGGTCGATGTAGATCAGCGCGAATCCGCCGCCGTTGTCGCGGACCAGGTGCGCGTCCCAGAGCTTGTCGTAGAGGGTCTTGGGGGTCTTTGCGTTCATCGACGGGTTCTCTCGAAGGCCGCGCAAAACAGGCTCGCGCAGCGATTCTGGATAGTGAGGACCGCCATTCTGGCCTCGGACTACCCATAACTCCAATGAATCGTTTTCATGTCCTGCATGCCGATACGGCATGATTGGCGCATGGACACCCAAGCCCTCGCCGCCTTCCTCGAAGTGGCCGACGCCGCTTCGTTCACGCGCGCGGCCGAACGGCTGCACCTGTCGCAGCCGGCCATCAGCAAGCGCCTGAAAAGCCTCGAGGACGAGATCGGGCAGCGCCTGTTCGACCGCGTCGGCCGCTCGGTGCTGCTGACCGACGCAGGGCATTCGCTGCTGCCCTACGCCCGGCGCGCACTGCAGACCGTCGAGGACGGACGTCGCGCGCTGTCGCAGCTTTCCGCCAAGGTCAGCGGGCGGCTGTCGATCGGCACCAGCCATCACATCGGGCTGCACCGGCTCCCGCCGATGCTCAAGCGCTTCGTCCTCGAATTCCCGGACGTGGACCTGGACCTGCACTTCATGGATTCGGAGGACGCCTGCGAGGCCGTGCTCGCCGGCAAGCTGGAACTGGGGATCGTGACCCTGCCCCTGCAGCCGTTGCCGAATCTGGAGAGCCGCATCGTCTGGCCCGATCCGCTGGCCGTGATCGTGGCGCCCTCGCATCCGCTGGCGCAGCGCAAGCGGGTGAAGCTCGAGGATCTGGCGAAGCATCCGGCGGTGCTGCCGGACGAGGACACCTACACGCACCGGATCATCCGGGCGGAACTCGAGGCGCGCGGTGTCGAGCCGCGCGTTCGCCTGGCGACGAACTATCTCGAGACCTTGAAGATGCTGGCGGCGATCGGTCTGGGGTGGAGCGTGTTGCCGGAATCGATGATCGACGACAGCGTCGTGCGCGTGCCGGTCAGCGGCTTCACGCCGCACCGCGACCTGGGCTGGGTGCGGCACACCGGCCGAGCGATCTCGGGGCCCGCCCGGGCACTGATGGGCCTGCTCACGCCCTGAGCCGTAGCCCGGACGCAGTACGGGCTACGGGTCAGGGGCTAGTCGATTTGAATGCCTTCGCGCTCGACCACGCGCTTGACCGCCGGCCGCGCGCGCACCGCGTCCATCAGGCGTGTGTACTCCGGATAATCGCTGCGCATCGACAGCCCGCAGCGATTGCCCCAGCGATAGAACACCAGCAGGTAGGCATCGACGGCGCTGAAGCCGCCGTCGAGCGCGCTGTCGCGCCCGGCGAGGCGCTGCTCGATGTCGGCGTATCCCGCGCGGATCGACTCGCGACCCTTGGCGGCGATGCCCGGCGCGCCCGCGGCATCGGTCGTGAAGCGCTCCGGCCGGAACACGGTGCGCACACCCGCCTGGTGCATCGTCGAGCCCAGCCAGCCCATCCATTCCAGCGCGCGCACGAATCCCTCCGGATCCGCCGGCAGCAGTGCGCGCTGCGGATGACGCCGCGCCAGGTAGACCAGGATCGCCATCGCCTCGGTCAGCACCCGCTCGCCGGCCTCGTCGCGAATCCATAGCGCCGGCACCCGGCCGCGCGGGTTGATCGCCAGGTACTCGGGCTTAGTGTTCGCGCCCGCGGCGATCACGACGCGGACCGGCTCGTAGGGCACACCCAGTTCTTCGAGCACGATGTGCGGTGCCAGCGAGCAGGCACCTGGAGAGTGGAACAGGCGATAGGTCGGTGTGGACACGGAAGGCCTCGGTTGATCGCGTTGGGGGTTAAGGTCCTGGTCCCTGAGGTACGCCGATCCGGCGCACCTCAGGCGTTGAAGCCGCGAGGCGCGTAAGGCTTCGGGTTCACCTGGCCTTCGCGCGACATATTGTTCTTCACCGCGATGCGCTGGTTGGTGCGGCCCATCAGCCGGCGCTGCCAGTGCCGCTCGAACGACAGCGCGCCGGATTCGTCGTCGTGCCAGGCCTGCTGCAGCAGGAACTTCGCGGCGGCGACGGCGTCGGGCGAGCGTGTGGCGATTTCCCGCGCGAGCTTTTCGGCGGCGGCGATCGGATCGGCGTCCACGTGGGTGACGATTCCCATTTGCCGGGCTTCGGTTCCACTGAACACGCGCCCTGTGAAGCAGAGTTCCTTGGCCACGTCGAGCGGCACCAGTTCGCGCAGCAG
Organism: uncultured Salinisphaerales bacterium; assembly: GCA_964644715.1. Classification (GTDB taxonomy): domain Bacteria; phylum Pseudomonadota; class Gammaproteobacteria; order Nevskiales; family Nevskiaceae; genus Panacagrimonas. The sequence continues at coordinate 18,622 of CAZXXM010000007.1, read as the reverse complement.
CGCAGCACCACCCATGTCGGGAATCAGGCCCCACTTGGATTCCATGACCGACAGCTTCGCATCCGGCGCCGCGATGCGGATGTCGGCGCCGAGCGCGAGCTGGATGCCGGCACCGAAACAGTTGCCGTGCACCGCCGCGATCACCGGGAACGGCAGCTCGCGCCAGGCCATGCTCCAGGCCTGGAAGTCGTTGCGCGTGGGCTTCCACAGCTTGGCGTACCCCGCCGCCGCGCGAAGCGGCTTGGCCAGCACGGTCTTGAAATCGAGACCGGCGCAGAACGAGGGGCCGTCGCCGTGGATCAAGGCGGCGCGCACGCTGCGATCACGCTTGAGGCTGGCGCAGGCGTCGATCACCGCCCGCAGCATCTCGAAATCCATGCCGTTGTGCTTGTCGGCGCGATCGAGACGAACGCGCGCAAGGCCGTCCTGGATGTCCGTGGTGACGCGGGCGTGGAAGTTGGGCATGGGCGACCGTCAGGATTCGGGAAAGCGATCAGGCCATCAACTTTGCCAGCCGCTGGGCCGCGGCAGCCGGCAGGGATTCCGCGACGGCCTCGAGCAGCGTCGACAGCCCGTGCTCGCGCGCCGCGGCGACGAGTTGCGCACCGACGCTTTCGTCGGCGTGCGTGACCGCTGCCTGCACCAGGCGTGTACGAAGCTTGGGCCCGACACCGGACAGCAGCACCATCACCGGCCCGCCGAGCGCCAGCTCTGGGCGGCCGGCGATCGCGACCACCTTCTGCAGGCGCTCGTCGCTCATCAGGCCGACGATCTCTTCGAGCCGCTGCGGCGATTCGACGAAGAAGCCGATGCGCAGCATCGACTCGTCGTCGAGTACCGCCATGCAGGCGCGGATCTGCTCGTCGCTCAAGGTGTCGACGAAACGAGCCATGACGATGTACTCGCGCCGCTCGAGCATCTCGCGCGTCACCGCAACGACCAGGTCCATGGGCATCAGGCGCAGCATCGGCGCCGCGCTGCGCGGATCCAGCAGCAAGGTCACTTCGACGTTGAAGTCCAGCGTGGTCCGCTTCGCGATCTCGACCGCATCCTTCGGGGGCAGCAGACCGGCGACGCGCGAGGCGAGCACCGCGCCCATCGCCTTCTCCGCCAGCACCGCGTTGAGCGCGCCCGGAAGGATGCGGGCCGCTCCTGCGACGCGCTGCAGGCTGGCGCGATCGCCGTCGAACAGCATCGAGGTGCAGGCGCCGCGCAGCTGGCGCAAGGCCGCGACGTCGAGGCCCGCCAGCCCTGCGACGACACTTTCGGAGCAGCCGAGAAGACGGGCGAGCTTGAGATGTTCGGCCTGCAGGGTCAGGGAGCTCATCGCGACCGCCCTTCAGCCGAACAGGATCTTGCGAACCGCCGGACGCAACAAGGCAGGGACCAGCCTCAAGGCGTGTTCGGACGAGTCCTGCAGCAGCTTGCGCTGCTGGCGCCGTGCGGCCTGCACTGCGGCGATGAAGGCGTTCAGCGCCGGATCGGGCACCGAGGACAGGTCCGGCAGCTTGCCGGCGCCGGGACCCAGTTCGGCGCGCAGTGCATCGATCAGCGGTCGGCTCATGCGCGGTTCGTTCTCGTGTGCAGGGAAGCGGATCACCGGATTATCGGCGCGTATCTCCGCAATGCCAAAGCCGGGCACGGCGCCGGTCGAGGACAGCCCTTCGGAGCGCACGAAGCGATCCGGACAAGGCGCCATGAGCAAGGACCTCTCTCTATTGTCGGTGCTGTTGCGCTCGCGTAGCTTTAGCCACGCGCTGTCAAAAAGCCGGACGACGGCACCGGCACGCACGATCAAGGGACAGGGAATGGTCGATAAAGCCGTCAGCGGGAACGGCCGGTTGAACGTCGCCGACGCACGGGCTGGCCTGATTTCGCTGGCCGAAGCGGGGCGGATCAGCCAGCGCGCCCGCCTGCTGGCCGTCATGGCCCTGCTGATCGTGGTCGGCATCTTCGGTCAGTCCGCGCTGATCAACACCTACGTTCTTCACGACTTCGCCCGGCTCGAACAGAGCCAGGTGCAGTCCAGCCTGCGCCTGATCCGGCTCTGGCTCGATCGCTTCGTGCAACCGATGGAGGCCCTGGCCAACGACCTGGCCCGCGTTCCGCGCGCCGGGGTCCTCAGCGCGTCCGATGCCGAATCGATGCGCGAGCGCCTGCACACCGCGAATCAGCTCGACATCGGATACGACGCCGCCGTCGTCCTGGCCGGCGACGGCACCGCGCTGCTGGCCCAGGCCTACGACAAGGTGACCGGGGCCGAGCGGCGGCCCACCGACGCCGAAATGGCCGTTCTGAGCCAGCACGCGACGACGGTGCGCACCGGCGATCCGGGTGCCCAGAGCGGATGGAACGTGGTGCCGGACGGCCTGTTCGCGGTGGCCGGCGCCCGCCTCGACGGCGACCCCGCCGGGCCGGTAATCGTGATCGGACGCCATTTCGACGAGGCGGCGATCAACGCGCTCGACGAGCTGTCCGGCACGCGGATCACCGTCGTTCACGGGCCTGCCCCGCCGGTCAACGAGCCGGACCGGCCGATGCAGGCCTGCACGCGACTGTCGCCCGCGTTGAACGTGCAACCGCAGCATCTGTGCGTGCGTCTGCAGGATTCCATTCTCGAGCGCGGCCAGCGCAGCAGTGCCGATCTCAGGCTGGCGAGCCTGGCCGGCTTCGTCATGCTGATGCTCGGCACCTGGTGGTTTCTCGACCGCAGCCTGCTCCGGCGTCTGACCAGCCTGACGCAGAAGCTCGACGTCACGCTTCCCGGAGGCACCGAGGCGATCGAACAGGCGATGCTCGCCGACGGCGAGCGCGGCGACGAACTGGGCCGCATGTCGCGGGGCCTGGGACAGCTGCTGGGGCGCGTGCGCCAGGCCGAGATCGACATGCGCGAACGCGAGCGCAGCTTCCGCGTGCTGGCTGAATCGTCCGGCGTCGCGATCTTCGTGGTGCGGGAGGGCGTGCTGTACAGCAATCCGTTCGCCTCGCGCCTGACCGGCTACGACAAGGACGAGCTGCGCGGACGCGCGCTCGCTGAGCTTTTTCACGAGAGCTGGCGCGAGCGCTTCGAGCAGGCGATGGCCCGCGGCTCGGTGGATGACAGCGAGGGCGAGGAACTGCGCGGCCGGCGCCAGAACGGCACGCTGTACTGGGCGCGCCTGCACATCTCGCGCATCGAATATCGCGGTGGCGCCGCGTTGCTGGTGACACTGTTCGACGTCAGCGAGCAGCGTGCGCTCGAACAGACGCTGGCCGACGAGAAACAGAACCTGCAGGTGATCCTCAGCTCCATTCACGACGGCATCGTCGCCGTCGATCACGCCGGAGCCGTGCGCTTCATCAATCCGGCCGCCCAGCGCATGACCGGCATCCCGTCGGCACTGGCCAATGGCAGCGCGCTCGAAGACGTCGTGGCGCTGAACGACCCGGACACCGACAAGCCGCTGGCCGCCCCGCTGCTGGACACGCTCGCCGCGCCGGGCACGCACAGCAGGCTGGCGACGGTGAACACGCCACAGGGCATCGGGCGCCATGTCGAGATCACGGTGTCGCAGAACCAGTCCGAAAGCGGTGATGGCCGCCGGGGCTCGGTCATGGTGATGCGCGACGTCTCCGACATGCGCCAGCTGACCAAGATCCTCGCCGATCAGGCTTCGCACGACGATCTGACCGGCCTGATCAACCGCCGGGAGTTCTCGCGCCGCCTTCACGAGGCGCTCGCCACCGGACGAGGACGGCGCAGCCGCTACGCGCTCTGCTACGTCGACCTCGATCAGTTCAAGCTGCTCAACGACACCTGCGGCCACCAAGCCGGCGACCGCATGCTGCGGAGCGTGGCCGAGGCGCTGCGCAGCCAGGTCCGTTCCAGCGATACGCTCGCCCGCCTCGGCGGCGACGAATTCGGTGTCCTGCTCGACGACTGTCCGCCCGAAAGGGCCGTCGACATCGCCAATTCGCTGCGCGCGACGGTCGCTTCGGTCCGTGCGCAGTGGAACGGCCAGAGTTTCGGCGTGGACGCGAGCGTCGGTATCGCGATGCTCGAAAACGTCGAGGGCGGCGTCGACGACGCGCTCGCGCTGGCCGACGCCGCCTGCTACATGGCCAAGGACCTGGGCCGCAACCGCGTTCACCTGTACCGCGCCGCGGACGCCGATCTGCAGCTGCAGCTCAAGCAGATGCGCTGGGCGACGCGGCTCAAGGACGCCGTCGAAAACAGCCAGTTCGTGCTCTATGCGCAGGAGATCGCGCCGGTCGCGCTCGATGCGCCCAATCTCAACGCCTGCGAAGCCCTGGTCCGCATGAAGCAGCCCGACGGCAGCCTCGCGTTGCCGGAGGAATTTCTGGCGGCGGCGGAGCGCTACCAGCTGATGAATCGCATCGATCAATGGGTGGTCGGCGCGGCGCTCGATGCGCTGCAGCGCGAGCATGCGCTCGGTCGCGCCTCGCGGCCGCTGATGTTCATCAACCTCTCGGGCCAGAGTCTGGGAGACGAGGGCTTTCGCGAATTCCTGCTGGAGAAACTGCGGCAGCACGCCAACCTGACGCCGCAGATCGTGTTCGAGGTCACCGAGAGCGCGGTCGTCACGTCGCTCACGCGCGCGAAGAAATTGATGGACGAGGTCTATGCCCGCGGCTGCACCTTCGCGCTCGACGACTTCGGTACCGGCATGTCCTCTTTCGGCTATCTCAAGGAACTGCGCGTCGACTATCTCAAGATCGCTGGATGCTTCGTGCGAAGCGTGTCGCAGCCGCTCGACGCCGCAGTCTGCCGCAGCTTCACCGAGTTCGCCCGCATGATGAAGGTTACCGTCATCGCGGAATGGATCGAAGACGACCGTATTCTCGAATCCCTGCGCAGCATCGGCGTCGATTACGGGCAAGGCTGGCATTTCAGCGTTCCGCAGCCGATCGAGCAGGTTCTCGATATCGCGTGAGCCGGCCTGCGCTTCGAAAATTAGCGCTTACCCGATGGATCGCTGCACCGATCGCCGTCGTGATCCTCGTCGTGTTCGCCGCCTCGCGTTTTTCCAGTGTCGGCGTGGACGCGCGCGTGGCCTCGATGCGGGCCCTCGCCGGCAGCCTGCAAGCGTCAGCGGCTCATGTTCACGGGCTGGCCGTGGCAGGCGGAGTGGCGGGCCCGACCGGCTCGCTGGTTCTGCATGAGTCGACGATCAGCCTGATCGACGGCTTTCCCGATGCATCGGCGACGGGGATCGAAGCCGTTCTTCGCAACCTCGATGATTTCGAGGTCCGGCATGCCCCGCCGCACACGACGTTCCGGCTCCGTTCGCTGGATCCGGGTACGCGCTGCGTCGTGGATTACGACGCGACGACCGGTGCCGTCGACGTGTCGCAGGTGAATACCACGACCTGCCGTTAGGCCGTTGCGAGCATTTCGCGCGACGAAGCAAAGGCTATCTCAGGCTCCGAGCTTCGCGGTCTCCGTGGCGGCAATCTGAATCCGCTGCTCCAGTCGCGGAGCGTGCAGCGCCATCCAGCTTCCGCCCATCGCGACGCCGGTGGCGATCAGGTACACCGCCTGCGCTCCCAGGAAATCCCACGCCGCGCCGGTCAGGAAGCTGCCGATCGCCCCGCCGAGGCCGAAGCTCACCGCCGCCAGCAGCGCCTGTCCGCGACCCTGCATGCGCCCGGGAAAGAGCTCGTGGATGTAGTGCACGGTGACCGCGTGGTACACGGCGAAGCTCATGAAGTGCATCAGCTGGCTGAGCACGAGCAGCGCTCCGACGTCGACGAACAAGGCCAGCAGCACCCATCGCAACGCCGAACACAGCAGGCTCGCCACCAGCACCGCGCGGGCGCCGAAACGGCGGATGATGCGGCCGGTGTAGAGGAAGACGATCACTTCGGCGACAACGCCCAGCGCCCATAACGCGCCGATGACGCTGCGCGAGTACGCATGCTGCTCGAGATAGATGGAGAAGAACGCGTAGAACGGCGCGAACGACAGCTGCGACATGAAGCAGGTCGCCAGCAGCGCCAGCACCGCCGGCCGGCGCGCCCGCGCCAGGAAGCCCTCCAGCGAGGAATCCGGCGGCCGAAGGTCCTGCACGTCCGGCACGTGCAGCGCGATCCAGACCATGCCCAGCATGCCGGCGACGACGACCCAGGGCACCGGCCCGACACCGACGACATCGAGAATCGGACCGAGCGCGGCGACGGACAGCACGAAGCCGATGCTGCCCCACAGGCGCACGCGCGCGTAGTCGCGGCCGGTGCGTGCCAGGTGATTGAGCGTCACGACGTCAAAGGCCGGAAGCGCCACGTTCCAGAACACCGCGTAGATCGCGTGCAGCGCGATCAGTGCCGCGAAGCTCGGCGACCAGGGCACCATGCTGAAGAACACGGCCGACACCGCCATGGCCCCCGCGATCCACGGCATGCGCCGACCGCTGCGGTCCATGATCCAGCCCCAGGCGATGGGGACCACGACGCGCACGAGGCCGGTCGTTGCCAGCGCCATGCCGATCTGTACCGCCGTATAGCCGAGCGAATGCAGGTACAGCGGCCAGAACGGCACGAACGCGCCGACCGCCACGTAGTAGAGGAAGTAGAAGCCGGAGAGCTTCGCGTGAAGATGGCGCGCCAAGTTCAAGATGACTTACCGCAAAGGCGCAAAGGGAAAAGAAAGAACGCAGAGGAAAAAATCATCAAGGAAAACTTTCCGTCCTTCCTTTTCCCTTTGCGCCTTTGCGGTGAAATTCTTCGTCTTACGTGGCCGAGCCCGGGATCCGCGGCGTGCCTGCGACGACATCTGAATTCTGTGCGCGATGGCGCAGCGCGTGGTCCATCAGCACTAGCGCCACCATCGCCTCGGCGATCGGAACGGCCCGGATGCCCACGCAGGGGTCGTGGCGACCGGTCGTGCGCATGTCGACGGCCTGACCTTCCTCGTCGATCGATTTGCCCGGCGTCGTGATGCTGGACGTCGGCTTGATCGCGATCGAGCACACCAGGTCCTGCCCGGTGCTGATGCCGCCGGAAATACCGCCGGAGTGGTTCGACAGGAAGCCCTGCGGCGTCATCTCGTCGCGATGCTCGGTGCCGCGCAGTCCGGCAACGCGCATGCCGTCGCCGATCTCGACGCCCTTGACGGCGTTGATGCCCATCAGCGCGTGCGCGAGTTCCGCGTCGAGCCGGTCAAACACCGGTTCGCCCAGGCCCACCGGCATGTTCGACGCGACAACGCTCACGCGGGCACCCACCGAATCTCCCTCCGAGCGCAGGCCGTCGATCAGGCGTTCGAGCTCGGCCACGCGCGTGGGATCCGCGCAGAAGAACGGATTGGTGTCGACGGCGCTCCAATCCTTCAGCGCGAGTTCCAGCGGCCCGATCTGCGCGACGTACCCGCGAATCTCCACGCCGAACGCCTGCCGCAACCATTTCTTGGCGATGCCGCCCGCCGCGACCCGCACCGCGGTTTCGCGCGCCGAGCTGCGTCCGCCGCCCCGGTGATCGCGCACGCCGTACTTCTGCACGTACGCGTAATCGGCGTGGTTGGGGCGGAAGGTCTGCTTGATCTTCTCGTAGTCGTAGCTGCGCTGATCCTTGTTCTCGATCAGCAGCGCGATCGGCGTGCCGGTGGTGCGCCCTTCGAACACGCCGGACAGGATGCGAACCGCGTCGTCTTCCTTGCGCTGCGTGACGTACTTCGAGGTCCCGGGCTTGCGGCGATCGAGGTCCGGCTGCAGGACGGCCTCGCTCAGCTCCATTCCCGGCGGGCAGCCGTCGACGACGCAGCCGATGGCGATGCCGTGGCTTTCGCCGAAGCTGGTGACGCAGAAGGAACGGCCAAAGGTGTTGCCGGACATGGAACGAAGGAATGTCGAATTGGAAATCTCAACGCAAAGGACGCAAAGCCGAATCGAAGCGAAGGATCCGTTCCCGATTCCCGGGTTTTTCTTTGCGTCCTTTGCGCCTTTGCGTTGAATCCTATAGCGGCGCAGGGCGCTCCGCGCTGCCGTTATTGTCGCTCATCCGCCTGGCAATCCGCGCTGACCTCGCAGTCCTCGCGCTCGACCTGCACCGTGACGTGGCCGATCCGGTGCGTGTCGCGCAGCCAATGGCGGATGCGCGACAGCGTCTGGTCGGCGTCCGCGCTCGGCGCCAGCACCGCGTGCAGGGTCATCAGGTTCTCGCCTGGCGTGATCGACCAGGCGTGGACGTGATGGACGCTCTGGATGCCCGCGACCGCGCGCGGCAGCTCGCTGACCACGCCGGGCAGATTCAGGCCCGGCGGCGCGCCTTCCAGCAGCACATGCGCGGATTCGCGCGTGACCCGGATGCCGGTGCGCAGGATCAGCAGCGCCGCGAGCAGAGACAGCAAGGGGTCCGCTCGCAGCCAGCCGGTCTGCCAGATGACCAGGCCGGCGATCAGCGCCGCGACCGAACCGAGCAGGTCGGACAGCACGTGCGCCACCGCGCCCCGTCGATTCAGGTCGTGCTCATGCCCGCCGTGCAGCAACGCGAAGGCCGCGAGATTGGCGACCAACCCGATCAGCGCCACGCCCGCCAGCGCCAGGCCTTCGACCGGCTCGGGCGCCATCAGGCGCAACACCGCCTCGATCGAAATCCAGGCACTGACGCCGAGCAACAGCAGACCGTTGGAGAACGCCGCCAGCACCGGGAAGCGGCCGTGACCGTAGCTGTGGCGCGCGTCCGCCGGCTTGGCCGCCTGCGACAGCGCCAGCACCGCGAGCAGCAGGCTGCCGGCGTCGGCCAGCATGTGGCCGGCGTCGGCGATCAGCGCCAGCGAGTTGGTCCACCAGCCGCCGACGGCTTCGACCAGCATGATCGTGGCGGTGATCGCCAGCGCCAGCTTGAGCCGGCTGGCACCCTGGTCGCCGTGGTCGTGCCGGTGATCGTGATCCCGGGCGTGTCCGGACCCTTGATCGTGGCCGCAGTCTTTTCCCGGCCCGTGGTCGTGGCGATGCGCGTGATCGTGATGGCCGCCGCTCACAGCGTCGATCTCGCCTTCTGCAGCGCCTCGCGGCCGATGCTGAACACTCCGTCACCGCCGCGCTGAAAGTTGATCCACGTGACTGGCAGGCGCGGCCAGCGCGACTCGAATTCCTCGACACTGCCGCCGACCTCGCAGATCAGCAGGCCGTCGCGCTCCAGATGCTCGGGCGCCGAGCGCAGGATGCGCGCGACGATGTCCATGCCGTCGCTGCCCGCGTCCAAGGCCAGGCGCGGCTCGCGCCGATACTCGTCGGCCAAGGCTTCCCATTCGCCGGTCGGCACGTATGGCGGATTGCTGACGATCAGGTCGAAACGCCGGCCCGGCAGGTTCGCGAACAGATCGCCCTTCACCGCCTTCACGCGGTCGCCCACGCCGTGCCGCGCGATGTTGCGTGCCGTGACCTCGAGCGCCCCCGCGTCGATCTCGCCCAGGGTCACGTCGCATTCGAAGTGCAGCGCGCAGGCGATGCCGATGCAGCCGGAGCCGGCGCAGAGATCGAGCACGGTCTTGGGCGGCTCGTCCAGCCAGGGCGCGAAACCACGCTCGATCAATTCCGCAATCGGCGAGCGCGGCACCAACACGCGCTCATCGACGTAGAAAGGGTAACCGGCGAACTCGATTTCCCCGATCAGATAGGCCGCCGGCTCGCGGGTATCCAGGCGGCGCCGGAGCAGCGCATGCACTGCCACGCACTCGGACGCCGAAAGACGGGTCTCCAGGTAGAGCGCCGGCAGGTCATAAGGCAGGTGCAGCGCGTGCAGCACCAGATGGAACGCCTCGTCCAGCGCGTTGTCCGTTCCATGGCCGAAGGTCAGGCCCGCCTCGCGGAACCGGCTCGTGCCCCAGCGCACCCAATCGCGCACGGTGGCCAGAGACGACAGGTCGGAAGGAAGCTCGAGGGAGGGCACGGACGGTAGAGGCATCGACATGAGAAAATGCGCGGGCGGCAAATTATGCCCACCCGCTCCCCCAGCCCGCTTGCCAGCCGTCCCGTGGGTGGCCGCCGAGCCCCGACTTTCAGCCCCGTTCCCGAATGTCCAGCCCCGTCAAAGCCCTCACCCTCGGCATCGTCGCAGCGATCGCGGCCGTCGCCGGCCTGGTCGTCGCCAACCTCGTGTTCAAACCCGACCGCCCGCCGGGCGTCCAGATGGCTTCGGGCACCCTGCTGCCCTCGCCGCGCCCGATTCCCGCGTTCGCCCTCACCGGCGGCGACGGTCAGCCCTTCACGAAGGCGGCTCTTGACGGCCGGTGGAGCGTGATCTTCGTGGGCTTCACGCATTGTCCGGACATCTGCCCGAACACGCTGGCCAAGCTCAAGGCCGTGCGCGGCGCGCTCGCCACTGAGAAGAAACCGCTGCAGGTGCTGTTCCTGTCGGTGGATCCGGAACGCGACACGCCTTCGATCATCTCGAGCTACGTCACCCACTTCGATCCCGCGTTCATCGGTGCCACGGGGCCGCAGACGGAGCTCGACAAGCTGGGCTCGGCGCTGGGCTTCGTCTACATGAAGAGCCCGGGCGCCACGCCGGAGAGCTATTCGATCGATCACTCCTCCGCGCTGATCCTGGTCAATCCGCAGGCCCAGGTCGCCGGCTATTTCACGCCGCCGCTGAAGGTCGACGCGCTCGTGGCTGATCTCGGCACGCTGATCGCGCCGTCGGGAACGCTCTGATGGCCTCGACCTCCGCCACGCTGTCGGACCGCGCCTTTGCCCTGCTGCAGCTGTGCCTGCCGACGCGCTTCATCTCCTGGCTGGTTTTCAAGCTCACGCGCATCGAATCGCCAGGCTTCAAGAACGCCTTCATCCGCAGGTTCATGGAGGCCTTCCAGGTCACCCTGGACGAGGCCGAGCATGACCGCCCGGAGGCCTACCGCCACTTCAATGCTTTCTTCACGCGCGCGCTGAAGGACGGCGCGCGGCCGCTGGACGCCGATCCGCGTGCGCTGCTCTCACCGGTGGACGGCACCGTCAGCCAGCTCGGCACGATCGACGGCGAGCGCATCTTCCAGGCCAAGGGGCAGAGCTTCACGGCGTCCGAATTGCTGGGTGGCGATCCGGAGCTGGCGCGTCACTTCATCGGTGGCAGTTTCTGCACCATCTACCTGGCGCCGTACAACTATCACCGCATCCACATGCCGCTGGCTGGCCTGCTGAAGGAGTGGCTGCTGGTGCCGGGACGGCTGTTCAGCGTCAACCCGGCGACCGCGCGCGCGATGCCGCGGCTGTTCGCACGCAACGAGCGCGTCGTGACGATGTTCGACACTGCATCGGGCCCGTTCGCGCTGGTGCTGGTCGGTGCGCTGAACGTCGGCAGCATGGAAACGGTCTGGGCCGGACAGATCACGCCGCCGCACATCCGCAGCGGGCTCGGGCGCTGGTCGGCGTCTCGCAAGGTCCAGCTCGAGCGCGGCGAGGAGATGGGTCGATTCAACATGGGGTCGACGGTCGTGCTGCTGCTGCCGCCGGGGAAGATCGAATGGGGCGAAACCTTCGGACCGGCGGTGACGGTGCGCATGGGCCAGGGAATCGGGAAACTCTTGTAACGCGCGGGCGGGAACTGGGAGAAGCGGATGGATGCGAGCGTCGTCGGGTTCGTGGTGATCGTCGTGCTGTACGCGTCGGTGGGCGTGTTCGCCGCCATCGGATCGGCGGTGGTGTCGCAGAAACTGTTCGGCCCGCGCGTCGAGCAACTCTTCTACGCCGGCTTCTTCGTCGCCATCGCCGCCTTCTATCTCGCGTTCACGGCGTACTTTCGCGCCGAAGCGGCGTGGCGCCTGGAGACCTACGCGGTCCTTGGCTTCACGGGGCTTGCCGTGATCGGCGCGCGCGTGCCGATGGCCTTGATCATCGGCTACCCGCTGCACGGTCTCTGGGACGGCCTGCACGAATTGCAGGCCCACGGCGGATGGAGTGCGTTCGAACCCGGACAGTCGACGGACGTGCCGCTGGCCTACGGCGTGTTCTGCGCCACGTTCGACTTCTGCATCGCCGGGTATTTCTGGACGAGGCGCGAGGCTTGGTCGTCGGCCTGGGCACGTCCAGGTCTCGCGACGGCCTAGGACGTCACCTACTCAGGCCAAACGCCCGGCCCGATCCAGCACGCCGAGCAGAGCTTCGGGCTCCGGACGCTGCGTGTAGTCCGGATTGACCTCGGCGTAGACGATCGTGCCGTCCTGCCCGATCACGTAGCGCGCCGGCATCGGCAACGTCCATGACGGATCCTCGTTGAACGCCGGCAGATCGATCTTGGCGCCCTGATACAGATCGCACAGGTCTCGCGGCAGCGTGAAGCGCAGCCCGAAAGCGGCGCCGACCGCGCCGCCGGCATCGGACAGGATCGGGAAGCCGACCTGGTTCTGCCGCATCGACTTGCGGCTGTTCGCCGGCGTCTGCGGAGAGATCGCGACGAGGCTCGCGCCCAAGCGTTCGTAGGTCGGAAACGCGGCCTGCAAGGCCTGCAGCTCGAAGTTGCAGTACGGGCACCAGACGCCGCGGTAGAACGTCACGATCAACGGCCCGCGGGCGAGCCGTTCGGCCGACGACACCACGTTGCCGTCGGCATCCGGCAAGTCGAACGAGGGCGCGCGATCGCCGACCTTCTTCGCGAGCGCTGCCGCGCCGGACGCCTTCAACGCCGCGGTGGCGCGATGCATCGTCTCGATGTGCTCGCGCTTCATGTTGTAGGGCGGCTTGCCGCCCTCGAAGTCGGACTTGAACGCGTCGAGCCGGGATTGAAGGGTCACGGATTTCTCCTGCAGGCAGGCGCCGATCGCAACGCCGTCGTTACCGGCCTTCGGCCGAGGCCATCGGGTCGTAACCTTCCGTCTGGAACTTGCGGTGCAGCTGGCGACGACGCACGCCCATGTTGCCTCCGTCGTACAGCGGGAAGCACAGCGCGTCCTGGATCAAGCCGGATAGCGGGCTCAGGTCGCTGTAACTGTTCACACCGACCAGTCGCATGGCGTCGTACACGACCTGCACGCACAACTCTGAGGCATAGACCTTGGTCATGATGGCCAGCTCGTCGCTGCGACGATCCGTGATGTCGAGCTGGTGGCAGGCCTTCCACGTGAGATAGCGCGCCGCTTCGATGCGCATCTTGAGATCCGCCAGCATGTAGCCGGCATTCTGGTATTCGATCACCGGCACCGGACCGTTCCGCTTGTCGGTCTTGGTGAATTCGTAAGCGAGGTCGAACGCGGCGCGCATCACGCCGGTGCAGGCCGCGCCGATCAACGCCGCCGTCCACGAGAACGCGTGCTGGCAGATCTTGGCCCCGTCGCCGGGCTTGCCCAGGATGTTGCCGGCCGGTACCCGCACGTCGTTGAAATGAATGCGCGGCGAAGCGACGGCCCGGTGTCCGGCGGTGTCGAGATAGCTCACCACCTCGATGCCCTTGGCCGAACCCGGCACCACGATCACCGCCAGCGATTCCGCCGGCGGCTTCGATGGGTCGGTGCGGCAGACCACGGTGAAGACGTGTGCGCCCTTGCCGTCCCAGCCGCTGCCGTTGGTGGTGAAGTGCTTCTTGCCGTTGATGACCCACTCGTCGCCTTCGAGGCGGGCGAAGGTCTGCACGCCGGCATTCGGGTCGGGCGTGTCGAAGTTGGCGCTGCCGCCCACCTCGGTGAATGCGAAAGAAGCCAGGCGCTCGCCCGGCTTCTCAAGGATCTCGCCGATCCACTTCTTCTTCTGCTCGTGCGTGCCGTAGCCCAGGA
>CAZXXM010000007.1:3541-4913 GCA_964644715.1 uncultured Salinisphaerales bacterium | reverse complement strand
GCTCAGCTCTTCGGCCGCCAGCGCGAAATCGAGCGCGGACATGCCACCGCCGCCGTATTCCTTCGGGAACAGCGCGTGCACGAATCCGGCCTGGGCCATTTGCGCGTAGATCGGCTGGGTCGCGAAGAAGCGCTGTTCCGGACGCGGAAGCGGATCGATGATGCCGCGAACCTTCGTCAGCACTTCTTTTCCGAAAGCCCGGGCGCCGGCCTGCAAGGCCTTCTGTTCGGGGCTGAGAGTGAAATCGATGGCCATCGCAAAGCTCCTGTCTCGTCGTTCGGGACCGCGGTGTGGGTAAACTTACGCCACTCGCAGCCTAGCGCGGCATCCGGGCCTCTACCCGTCCGATCGCGCAGGCCGATTCGACTTTTCGCGCAGCGCGGCAGCGGCGGGCGGAGGCGGCATGAAGACCTGGGACACCCAAGACCTCTCGGCGAACCATCGCTTCGGCTACTGGCGGGACGTGCTGTGCGAGGCCTTCACGGCGCTGGATTCCAAGGCCCACGACCGCACCGATCTTCACAGTACCGTCACCTTGCACGAGCTGGCCGACGTCAACGCCGCCGATCTCTCGTCGTTCTCGCAGCTCGTCACCCGGGGCCGCGAGGAGATCCGCCGGCGCGCCGACGAGTTCTATTTCGCCAACCTGCAGCTCGCCGGCGACTGCGAGGTCGAGCAGGACGGACGACGCATCTGCGCCCGACCTGGAAGCTTCTACCTGGTCGACACCACGCGGCCCTACTCGCTGCGTTTCATGGAGGCGTTCCGGACGCTGTCATTCCGGATTCCGCATCACCAGCTCACGCCCCTGATCGCGGATCCGCGAAAAGCGACGGCGCGGCTGGTCGATTCATCCGACGCCCTCGGAAAGCTCGCCACCACGCACATGGCGGGAGTCCTGCAGTGCGCGCCGAATGCCTCGCCGGCCGTTGCGGCGACCTTGGCCGGAACACTCGCCAACCTGATCTCCGTGTCGGTGCTCGGCGCATCGACCGCGGCCGAGGGGACCCGACAGGACGTACGCCGCGCGTTCCGCGAATCGATCGTGCGCTACGTCGATGCGAACAGCACCGATCCGGATCTCTCGGTCGCCACGGTTGCAGCACGCTTCCGTGTCTCGCCTCGCTACGTCCACGACGTGTTCGGCGAGCAGGCTTCCTCGTTCGCCCAGACGGTGCTGGAGAACCGGCTGAAAGCTGCGGCGGCCCTGCTCGCCGGGGATGCGGTGCGCGTCACCGACGCGGCGCTACGCAGCGGCTTCGGCGATCTCTCGTACTTCGGGCGGGTGTTCCGTCGACGTTACGGCGTCGCGCCGCGCGAGTGGCAACTCGATCCGGCGAGCCGTAGCCCGTAGCCCGGACGAAGTCCGGGG
>CAZXXM010000007.1:0-3441 GCA_964644715.1 uncultured Salinisphaerales bacterium | reverse complement strand
CGAGTGGCAACTCGATCCGGCGAGCCGTAGCCCGTAGCCCGGACGAAGTCCGGGGCATACGCCAGCATCAATCCAGCCGAACGAGGCTGAAGCCCTCCGGCGGGAAGTGCACGACAACGGTGCCCGCACGCGGATCTTCGCGGCGCACCGCGAGTTCGAAAGCATTGGCGATCACCAGCTCTCCCTCCACCTGATCGGGCGCATAGTCGGACGCACCGATTCTCACGCGATCACCGATCTTTGCCTGCGGCAGAGAGAGCGACATGCCGGCCAGCGGCGCCTGCGATGTCGTCGTCGCACGACACAGCTCGACGGCCTCGCCTCCGTCCATTTCGCTGCGCCGACCTTCACCGAGGGCGATGATGCGCTCCACCCAGGCGCGGACTCCCGGGAAGGCCTGCAGCTCGGCCGCGATGCCGGCATTGCCGTAGATGAACCAGACCGGGTGGTACACCGCGAAATCGATCTGCGTCGGCGCATCGCCGCCGAGGAAAGGGCGGCTGCCGAGTTGCGCCTCGATCGTCGAGAAAACGGCCGGCAGTTCGGCGCGTGCCACTTCGAGCGTGGGCATCGACAAGGTGCCGCCCTGCGCGAACATCGCACCGCGATCCTTCAAGAACACGTCGATGTTCATGCCCGGCGGCAACACCGCTCCGAACGCCGCGAGGCCCTGCGGCTGGAAGAACAGCGCCACCGCGTTGAAGAAGAGGGTCTGGTCGACCCAGCGCTCGATCATCAGGGTCGCTGCTTCCGAGCCGGGCGGAATCAGGGGACGCTCGTTCTCGAGCCGGTCGAGCACGCGGCAGATCAGCTTGGTGTCGCAATAGATGTCGTGACCCAGCTGCATCACGGGCGCCTTGCGGTAGCCTCCCGTGAGCGGAAGCAGGTCGGGCTTGGGCATCACCGGCGGCGTCTGCACCGAGCGCCAGGCCAGCCGCTTGTAGCCCAGGATCCTGCGAACCTTCTCGGAGAATGGCGACGCGGCGTAGTGATGAAGGATGGGTGTATCCGCGCTCACGTCCGGCTCCCGGATTCCGTTGGTGCCCAAACATAGCCTTCGAACCGCGGTGCGGGACTGCTAGCCGGCCAGCGCGGCTTTCTCGGGCGGTTCCTCGGCGCGGTGCACGCGATGCGGCGGAAAATGGCACAGGAAGGTGCTGCCTTTGCCCAGCTGGCTGCGAATCTCGAGCCAACCCTCGTGACGCTGCAAGGCGTGCTTGACGATCGACAAGCCGAGTCCGGTACCGCCGCTCGCGCGCGAGCGCCCCACGTCGACGCGATAGAAGCGCTCGGTCAACCGCGGGATGTCGTCGTCCGCGATCCCGATCCCGCTGTCGGTGACCGTGAAATGTGCGCCCTCTTCGTCTCCGAACCAGCGCACTTCGATGCGCCCCTGGTGCGGGGTATATCGAATGGCATTGGTGACCAGATTCGAGAAGATGCTCTGCGCCTCGGTTTCGCGACCGAAGAGGAAGAGTTCGGCATCGATACTCGCCTCGATCACGTGCGAGCCAAGCGACATCGCGCGCGCCTCCTCCAGCACCCGAGCCAACACCGCGGGCACGTCGAGAACCTCCTGCTTGGAGTCGACATCCGACTCGAGCTTGGCCAGCTTGAGCATGTCGTTGATCAGCGATTCCATGCGCGTGGACTGGGCGCGCATCTCGTTGAGCGGCATCCGCCACGGCGCCAGCGGACCCGGTCCGCGCGACTCCGGCTCGATCATGTCGAGGTATCCGCGCAACACCGTGAGCGGCGTCCGCAGTTCGTGAGAGGCATTGGCAACGAAATCGCGGCGCGCCGTTTCCAGCCGACGCAGTTCCGACACGTCTCGCACGATCATCAGTCGCTGATTGTTGCCGTAGGGAATGATCTTCAGCGCGATGCGCACGCCGCGATTGATCGGCGAGGCGACTTCGACCTCGCCCAGGTATTCGTTGTCGGTGAAGTACTGCGCGAATTCCGGATTGCGGATCAGGTTGGGAATGCGGATTCCGACATCCTGTTGGCCGCGCAATCCGAGCATCGCCTGTGCCGCCTTGTTGAACCACGCGATCTCGCCGCGTTCTCCGAGCACCACGGCACCATCCGGCAGCGCGGCCGTCGACGCCTGAAATTCGGAGACGATCGCCGCGAGTTTTCGCTTGCGCTTGCGATTGCGCTTCTGCAGATCCAGGAGCTTTTCGAACACGTCGCCCCAGATGCCACCGGGCTCGTGCAGTTCGACGTACTTGGGGGCTTCGAGCCACTGGCGCAATGCGCGCAGGTGGCGCAACTGGACGCCCAGATAAAGCGTGACAGCCACCGCATATCCGAGCAGCGCATGGTCGAAGATCCAGCCGACGATTGCGCCGGCGATGCAGATTCCGATGATCTTCGAGATTTCGCGCCGCAGCGCGTGATGCACCGCCCTGAAGACCGGAACCTTCTTCTCGTCGGACGGCGTGACCGCCGGCGGTGGTGCCGGCGCGTCTTTCAGAACTTCTCCGAGAAGCGATATCCGGTTCCGCGGACGGTCTGGATCATGTTGTCGAAACCGAACGGCTGCAGCGCCTTGCGCAACCTGCGGATGTGTACGTCGACGGTGCGTTCTTCGACGTAGATGTTCTGCCCCCAGACGCGGTCGAGCACCTGCTCGCGCGTGTAGACGCGCTCCGGGTGACTAATGAAGAAATGCAGCAAACGGTACTCGGTAGGACCGAGGCGGATCGGCTCGCCCTTGGCGCTGACCCGCTGGCTCGCGTGATCGACTTCCAGCCCCGCCACCGCCAGCTTTTCATCCTCGCCGCCCGGCGTCGCGCGACGCAGCACGGCGTGAATGCGAGCGATCAGTTCGGGGAAGGAAAACGGCTTGGAGACGTAGTCGTCACAGCCGCTGTTCAGGCCGCGCACCTTGTCTTCCTCTTCGGCCCGCGCCGTCAGCATGATGATGGGAATGTCCTTGGTCGTAGCGCTGCCCTTGAGCTCACGCGCCAGTTCGATTCCCGAGACGCCGGGCATCATCCAGTCCAGCAGGATCAGCTCGGGACGCTCGTCCGCGATGCACATGCGTGCATCCGCTGCGCTGGGTGCCGTGGCCACCCGGAAGCTGGCTCGCTCGAGTGCGAACTTCACCATTTCCCGGATGGAAGCTTCGTCTTCGACGACGAGTACGAGTTTGTCTTGCATGTCCATGACAGAACTTTAGGTCTGGAACATTTCCGTCATGTTACAGCGCTCGCGAAAACCGATTCGAATCAAGATCGCGGACTGTCACGCAACAGCAACACAACGATCAGGACGCACTCAGGCCGGCGGCTCCACGACCGCCTGTTCGGGCGGAATCTTCGGCGCTCGTCGACGCAGCAGCGTCGCCCCGAAGAGCGTCGACGTCACGCCGCAGACCGCCATGATCGCCATCATCGGCAGCCCCGTATGGCCTTCCCAGAAGCTGACCGCCAA
>CAZXXM010000006.1:0-23793 GCA_964644715.1 uncultured Salinisphaerales bacterium | reverse complement strand
GGGGTCATCTGACCTTTGATTCAAAATACCACGCTGGAAGAGCCATATAAATCATGTAGTTACGTTACTGATCTGGGAATACATCAGTAAAAACAATGAGATATGGTATTGGCAAAAATGGCAATGCCCCTTAGCGAGTGCCTTTACGCCCCTGGTTTTTCGAGCAAAAGGCCACGCTTCGGCGCGTTTCTAAACTGGCAGCCCATGCTCGATCCTGCCCAACAGCGCCATCACTTGCGACAGCCCGTCGTCGGAATTGAGCAACGCCACCGGCGCCACATCGCCTAGCAACGTGTTGCGTTGATGGATCCATAACTCGGCGGCGGAATCCCTCTCGAGTACCCGCCGGGCTTCTTTACGCAGCGATTCCATCCGCTGGATCGCGTCCCGGGGCATCTTCCGGACCGACTCCGCGGAACCGGAGATCCCTGCTGCAGCCGCGAGTTTCGTAATCCAGTCGAGATCGGCCTCCAAGTGTTCGATGCGGGCAGCGGTTTGTTCCTTCTGAACGTCCCCTCTGGCTGCTGCAAGCTCGAGATCACGAATCCGCTGTAACTCCGCTTCGAGACGTCCTTGGAGACCGGTGACGGTTGCCCTGGTCTCTTCGACGGTGTTCTCCAGCGCTGTGCAACGGCCCTCGCTTTGGCTGGCGGCGTCCCTGGCCTTGGCGAGATCACGGTCCAGCCGCTCGCGTTCGGAGCGACTTTCCTGGATCTGCGACCGAAGACCGCTGTTCTCGGTGCTCAGCGCCGCCGCTTCACGGCTCGTCTGCGCCAACTGGGAGAGCTTTTCGCTCAGCGATCCATTCAGGGTCCGAATCTCCGCCTGCAGCTGCTGCACCTGCTGCTCATGGCGGCGTTGCTCCTGATCGCGCTGTTCTTTCGCCGCCGCGCGGAAATGCTCCAGTGCCTGGCGTGCGTGCTCGTGCTTTTCCTCCAGCGACTGCCGGTAGGCCGCCTGCTCGGTGAGCCGCTGTTCGAGCCCCTGCACCTGTTCGGTCAGCTGCACGGTCCGGGTGCGCGCGGACTGGAGTTCTACGCCCGTGCTCGAATGCGCTGCCCGCTCACCCGCCAGCGCGACTTCGGTCCGTTCCAGTTGTGTTCGGACCCGGGTGGCCTCGTCCTGTGCCTGGGTGATCTGGGTCCGCAGCGCTGCCCGATCGCCGTCGAAACGTGCGTTGGCGGCCTGGAGTTCGACCTCCGCCTCGTGCTTCAGGCGCTCGGCGAGCTGAGACACGAGGCCCTGCAGCGATTCGCTGAGCGCAACGGTCGACAGGCCTTCCCCCTCCTGTTCCAGTTCCTTCAGATACCGATGGATCGTGGACTTCGAACCGGTGTCGCCAAGGGCGGCGCGCACGGCATCGATCGAGGGGTGTTTGCCCTCTTTGACCAATCGATCGCGGGCCTCTTTCACATCCCATTTGTAAACGCCGGTGCGTGCCATGGCTTGCCTCGTCCGATTATTTCGTACCGTAATACGTTATATCGTATTACATACTATTTATGCAATGAGATTCGGCCAGAAAGTCTGTATATGTGAAGCTGGATAAAAGTGATTTATCCGGTGTGAGATGGGTTCAAGCCCGTCGGCGCCGGAAAACAGGATGTACGGGAAGGTTCCCACCCCATCTACAGCCGGGTCTTGAAACGGTTTGGAGCGCCCTGACGGCATGCGGCAAAGGTGCAAGCTCGCCAAGAACATGGGCAAGATCGAGTCGCAACCCATGCTGAGCGGCAACCGCTGGAAAGAGGTGCGCAAAGACGGCGACCGGGCCATCAAGAAATGGATCGACGAACAGATGTACGGCAAGACCTGCCTGGTCGTGCCGGCGCTCGTCGGGGAACACACGGCGTCGCGACCCTGGGTCCGGCATGAGATCGAGCGCACCTGGGATGAGGGGCTTGGCGTCGTCGGCATCCGCATTCACGGATTGAAGAACTTGCAGGGAGGGACAGCGGCGCGAGGCAAAAATCCTTTCGGGAACTTCTCGGTCGACGGTCAAATCCTGTCCAGCATCGTCACTCTGCATGATCCCTGGAGATGGGACAGCAAAGCGGTCTACGCGGATATCAGTGAGAACCTCGAAGCACTCGTCGAGAAAGACCTCGTGATCCGCGGTGACTAATAGCGCGTGAATTGATCCGTCACCCAGCATGGACGACACCCGGAACATCTTCGCGCGCAAGCACGAAGGACGCATCAGAAAGTTGCGGGCCGGTCTGGCTGATCCCGCGTGAGGCCCCGGCTCGGTCCGTCGTCCGTGCCCAGACGATGAATCGACATCAGCCACCTCGCGGCAGTCCACCAAGTGCCGTTGGAGGGCTGCCGACGAGGCGACCGCATCGTAAAAGCGCGCGGATACCGGTGACAAACATTTGCCGGTCGCTATCTAAGAAGTCCTTAGTATCTAAGGATTTCTTAGGGCCGCAAGCTCAAGCCAGGTCAACACTGGCTCTCGCGTGCCGCTCCCGAAGAAAACTCGCAGCCCTATCTCGCGACGCTTGCGCGAGGCCCGCACCCAGGCGGGACTTTCGCAGCGACAACTGGGCGTGCGCGTCGGCCTAGACCTGTCCGTCGCCAGCGTTCGTATGAATCAGTACGAGCGTGGCGTGCACGAGCCGCACTATGGCTTCGTCAAGCGCCTGGCCGAGGCCCTTGAACTGCCGACTGCCTACTTTTACGCGGACGATCCCACGCTGGCCCAGCTCATCTCGCATTACGGTCGCTTGAGCCTCAACGAACGCAAAAAGTTATCGGGGTCTCTTGTGTCGAAGTAGCGCCCATTCCTGCCGGCCTGCCGCGGGCTCAGAATCCCCTGCCGCGAGAAGCTGGTCGAGCTGACATGTCCACACGTGCCCGCGATGGCACGGTGCCGAGATATTCCGCGCCCAGGTCAGTCAACTGTTCGGCGAAGACCGTCGCGACGCTGCTCGGAACCCTCCGGCTGCTGTAGTTCCAGTCCCGAATCGTCCATCGTTCGGCCAGCGCTCGATCAACGCGCTGATCGATGTAGGCCACCAGCCCTTCGGCCAAGGTGTGGACGGCCCCCGGGTAACGCAGGTAGCGCGATGCCGTTTCGCGAACCGACATCCAGCAGAAGTAGAACATCTGGTTGGCCGACATGCGTCGCAGGCCCTTTTCCAAAGCCGGCACCGCCGACAGGGCCCAACTCTCGTCGAAGCGATGGTCGTTGAGTTCGTGGCCCAGGTAGCCAGCCGTTTCGGAGATGACCAATTCGCGCCAAAGCGTGAACAGTTCTTCGTCGGCGCCCGGCAACGCCGCGAGCGCCTGGGCATGGCGCGTCAGATGCGTCTGCAGGTGTGGTACCGATTCGAATCGCGCGCTCAGATTCCAGTCCGGTTCACTGGGCGCCGCCAGCGCCCAGCCGCGGTAGGACTCCATCGTCGGCCGCAACGTGATTGCGCCGCACTCGGCCAGTTCGTCGAGGATCTGCACTGCGAAGCCCCAGTGGGGAGCCAGCCGGTTTCGTGCCTTCGCGTAGCGAAATCCGGTCGTCGAGGGTGCATCGGCGATAGCAGCGAGCAAGAACAGTGACTGCCGCAATCCCAGGTCAAGCAGTGCTTCCGGAATGGGAAGCGGGACGCTCGTAGTGATCGTCGGAAGCGGCGTTGAGGTCTTTCGTGCCCGTCGCTGTGCCATGGCCACCATCGATCGAAATCGGACCGGATACTAAGGAAGTCTTAGTGCCGGAATGATATCGGACAATCGGCGCCCCGTCGCCGCAGTCCGCGCTTGGCCGGGATCTTGGTTGGACAATCGATTTTCTGTCGGCATCAAAAGCCGACCCGCTTCCCGTCCGTCAAACGCCCGCGCGACCTGCGGCGGCGAAGGTCCGCAGATCAACGCAGGGAACCCACGATCAGCAGACCACAGCCGACGGCGATAGTCGCGATACCGGCGATATCGATCACGGTGGGCGTGACGCGATCGACGATCCACAGCCAGGCCAACGCGGTACAGGTGTAGACGCCGCCGTAAGCGGCATAGACCCGCCCCGACTCGGCGGGATGTCGGCTCAAGAGCCAAGCAAAGACGGCCAAGCTGATTACCGCTCCGACCAGAACCCAGGCTCCAGCGTCGCGGCGCGCCCATTGGAGGACCAAATAGCAACCCGCAATTTCAGCCACCGCGGACAATATGAACAAACTCAGGGTAACGGCCCAGCTCACGTCAACTACCTCTCCGGCTCACATGCGTATTTGTAGGCCGGCGCTCGCGATTACCCTTCGAGGCGGCCAACTCGCGCAGGATGCCGCAGTCCTTAGACGTACTCGGCACCTTGCAGCGGGCGCGGATCGCCTTGAGTTCAGCTTTCAGGTGGCGGAGCGTGCGCAGCCGCTCGCTCACGTGTCCTATGTGAGCATCGAGCACCGCATTGACCTCGGCACAACCTTGGTCGAGAGCGTCTCGCAGGCTGAGGAGCTGCCGGACCTCCTGCAGCGTCATGTCGAGCGCACGGCAGTGCAGGACGAATTCGAGCCGCTGCCGCTCTACCTCGCCATACAGCCGATAGTTGCCCTCGCTACGCGCCGGCAGCGGCAACAGGCCCTCCTTCTCGTAGTAGCGAATGGTTTCAATGGCGACGGTCAGGTGCCTCGCCAGCTCGCCGATGCGATAGGTCTTGGGCATGAGTGGGCTCCTGGGCTTGACCCTGAAGCTACTACAGGCTGTTCAATGCCCGCCAACGAACCCGGAGGTCTGTCGTGCTCACGCCTGAGATCACCTATGCCGCGCTGCTGATCGTGCAGACCCTGCACCTGCTGCATCACCGTTTGGCGAAGCGCCACATCAGCTTCGCGGAGGTCGCCTCGGCGGCGGCGTTGTGCGTACCGCTGTCCGCTCCCGTGCCCGGATTTGTACTGATGGGGGCTCACCTGACGCTGATCGCCATTCAGGTGATCGGCAGTGTCTGGATCAGGCGACTGTCACCGGCATGGGAAGCCACTCCGTGATCGTGGAACCGGGCGCCACGCCGACTGTCTGCCTACTTCCGGCCTCTCTCGCAGTGCTAAGCTGATCCGAATGCCGCGTCAAACCGCCATCTGGATGCTGTGCCTGGGCCTCGCGCTCACGAGGCTGCTGGGCCTGCACGCGCATGCCTGCGCGGGTCTCGAAGGCGCCGGCCACGAACACGAGGCGCCGCATTACGCGGATGCCGGTTTCCTGTTCGGCGAATTCCATGCCGGCGATCATCCCGACAATCTCGAACTGGAATTGTCCGCCGCCGTCTCGCCCGCCAAATTCCAGTTCGACCTGACCGGCGACGATCCTGCGCTTCCGGTCGTGGATGAACTGAATCTCGTCGCGTCTTCCGGCTGGCTCACGGTTCGCGCGCCGCGCGGCCCGCCGGAGAACCACGAAACCCGACCCTCTCGTTTCGCACCGCCGCTGCGCGGACCGCCCTCGCACTCCCTCGCCTGAACCGCCCCTGGCCCCGCGTCCGGGGCCATCGCGACCCCCTCGGGTTGCCCTTCGGTTTCATGCTTCACGGGAGTTTCCATGTTTCGCAACACCGTTTATTCGGCTGCCGTCGCGGCCGGACTGGCGTTCGGCGTCGTCGTCGCCGCGCCCGCCGCAGACGTTCCGCTGACCCTGCGCGAAGCGCTCTCGCGCACCTTGCAATCCAACCCGGACCTGACGGCCTACCAGTACGTGCTCAAGGCACAGGACGGCCGCATCACGCAGGCCGGTCTGCGACCCAATCCCATCCTCAGCGCCGAGCTGGAGAACGTGCTCGGCAGCGGCGACACCAAGGGCTTCGATGCCGCCGAGCTGACCCTCGGCCTGAGCCAGTTGATCGAGCTGGGCGGCTTGCGCGACAAGCGCGTGGCCAGCGCCCGTATCGAGCGCGAGGGCCTAGAAGTGGAAGGCCACGTCGCGCGGCTCGACCTGATTGCCGAAACCGCGCGGCGATTCGTGTCGCTGGTGAGCCAGCAGGAGGAGCACCGGCTCACGCATCTGGCGGTCGAACTCGCCGACAAGACCGCCGCGGCGGTCAAGCGTCGCGTCGAGGCCGCGAAGTCGCCCGAAGCCGAACAGGATCGTGCCGCCGTCGCGCTGGAACGCGCGCGTATCGCCGACGCTCACGCGGAGCATGAACTGCTCGCCGCGCGCTCCGATCTCGCCGCGTCCTGGGGCGCGAGCGAACCGGACTTCACCGACGCCGCCGCCGACCTGTACCAGTTGCCGGACATCGCCGCCTACCCGGAGCTGATCGCCGCGCTGGAACGCACGCCGGACCTGACGCGCTATCTGAGCGAAGCGCGGCTGCGTGACTCGGAGATCACGCTCGCGCTGGCGAGCCGCCGGCCGGGCATCGAGGTCGGCGCCGGGGTGCGGCGTTTCGAGGAATCGAACGACACGGCGCTGCTGTTTTCCGTCGGCATTCCGCTGCCGTTCTCGGACCGCAACCAGGGCACGGTCGCCGCCGCGCAGGCCCTCAAGGAAGGCGCCGAAGCGCAGCGCACGGCCGCGCTGGTGAAGGCGCGCGCGCAACTGTTCCGCAACTACCGCGAGCTGCTCGACCAGCGCAGCCAGGTCACGGCGCTGCGCGAACGTGCGCTGCCGCGCATGGAGGCTGCACTTAAGAACACCGAGTACGCCTACGACCGCGGCCGTTACAGCTACCTGGAACTGGTGGATGCGCAGCGCGAGCTGCTCGACGTGCGCACCGGCCT
Source organism: uncultured Salinisphaerales bacterium (assembly GCA_964644715.1). Lineage (GTDB taxonomy): Bacteria > Pseudomonadota > Gammaproteobacteria > Nevskiales > Nevskiaceae > Panacagrimonas. The sequence continues at coordinate 17,095 of CAZXXM010000006.1, read as the reverse complement.
CATCGACGCCGCCACCGCCTACCACCTGACCCTGATCGAAATCGAACGACTCACCGGCACCGCCGTGAGCCGCTAAGGACATCCCACATGAAGACTGTCATTCAAACCGCTGCACTCCTGGCCGCCGTTCTCGCGCTGGCCGCCTGCGGCAAGGACGCCACACCTCCTGCCGAGCCATCGCCCGCAAAGCCTGCCGAAAGCGGACACGCGGAAGGCAAGCACGCCGAGGGTGAAGGCCACGAAGAAGCGAGCCATGACGAGAAGGGCCACGAAGAAGGCGGACACGACGAGGCCAGCCACGGCGAGGAAGGCCACGAGGAAGGTGGCGCGATCAAGCTCAGCACGGAACAGCTCAAGGCCGCTGGCATCGTCGTAGCTGCGGTGGAACCCGCGAGCATTCGCGAGTCCATGCCGCTGTACGGCGTCATCACACCGAACGCCGAGCGCGTGCGGCAGGTCTCGGCGCGCTTTCCCGGTGCCATCCGCAGCGTCGCCCGGAAAGTCGGCGACGCGGTGCGCGAGGGCGAGACGCTGGCCGTGATCGAAAGCAACGAGAGCCTGCGCAGCTACCCGGTCGTTGCGCCGCTATCCGGCGTGATTACCGAACGCAATGCCAATCCCGGCGAGCAGGCCGGCGAGAAGTCGCTGTTCACGGTCGCCGATCTCTCCACGGTGTGGGTTGAGCTGGCGCTGTTTCCGCGCGACGTCTCGAAGGTGCGCGTCGGGCAGGGCGTGCGGGTGAAAGGCACGGACACCACGCTCGCCGCCGACGGCAAGGTGGTCTACGTGGCGCCCTTCGGCAGTGCCGCGAACCAGACCCTGAGCGCGCGCGTGCTGCTGGACAATGCCGAGCGCCACTGGGCGCCGGGCTTGAACGTCACGGCGGAAGTGACCTTGGCGGAAACCACCGTGCCGCTCGCCATCCGCAGCTCCGCCGTGCAGAACCTCGAAGCCCGCGACGTGGTGTTCGTGCTGGATGCCGACGGCTTCGAGCCGCGTCCCGTGCGCCTCGGACGCAGCGACGGCGAGATGACCGAGATCGCGGATGGCTTGGCCGCGGGCGATCGCTATGCGGCGGCGAACAGCTTCATTCTCAAGGCGGAACTCGGCAAGGGTTCCGCCGAGCACAGCCATTAACAGGAGAACGACATGATCGACGGACTCCTGCGCTTCTCCATTGCCCGTCGCTGGGTGGTGCTGTTTCTCGTTCTTGCGGTGGCCGCTCTCGGCGCCTGGAACTACCAGCGCCTGCCCATCGACGCGGTGCCCGACATCACCAACGTGCAGGTGCAGATCAACACCAGCGCGCCGGGTTTTTCGCCGCTCGAAGTCGAGCAGCGCATCACCTACCTCGTCGAAACCGCCATCGCCGGCTTGCCGAGCCTGGAAGAAACGCGCTCGCTGTCGCGCTACGGCCTCTCGCAGGTGACGGTGATCTTCAAGGACGGTACCGACATCTTCTTCGCCCGCAATCTCATCAACGAACGCCTGCAACAGGCCAAGAGCCAGATGCCGGAAGGCATCGAGCCGGAAATGGGACCGGTCGCGACCGGCCTGGGCGAGATCTTTCTCTACACGGTGCACGCGGATGAAAAGGCCCGGCAGCCGAACGGCCAGCCCTGGGACGCCACGGCTCTGCGCACCTTGCAGGACTGGGTGATTCGCCCTCAGTTGCGCGGCGTGCCCGGCGTCACCGAGGTCAACACCATCGGCGGCTTCGAGAAGCAGTTTCATGTGACACCCGATCCCGCGCGCCTGCTGGCCTACGGTCTGAGCTTCGACAACGTGGTGCAGGCGATCGAGAAGAACAACGCGAGCGTCGGTGCCGGCTACATCGAGAAGAACGGAGAGCAGTATCTGATTCGCTCACCCGGCCAGGTCGCGGATATCCCCGCCATCGAGCGGATCATCGTCGCGCGGCGCGACGGCGTGCCCATCACCGTGCGCGACGTGGCCGAGGTCGCGTTCGGCAAGCAGTTGCGCACTGGCGCTGCGACGCGCGATGGCGAGGAAGCGGTGCTCGGCACGGCCGTGATGCTGATCGGCGACAACAGCCGCACCGTGTCGCACGCGGTCGCCAGCAAGCTGGTCGAGATCAACAAGACCCTGCCAGAAGGCATCACAGCCGAGGCGGTATACGACCGCACCGTGCTGGTGGACAAGACCATCGCCACCGTCCAGAAGAATCTTCTGGAAGGCGCGATCCTGGTCGTCGTGGTGCTGTTGCTGATGCTCGGCAACGTGCGCGCGGCGCTGCTCACCGCCACCGTCATCCCGCTGTCCATGCTGATGCTGATGACCGCGATGGTGGAGAGCAAGGTCAGCGCCAACCTGATGTCGCTCGGTGCGCTGGACTTCGGCCTGATCGTCGATGGCGCGGTCATCATCGTCGAGAACTGCATCCTGCGGCTGGCGGCGCAGCAGCATCACCACGGTCGGCTGCTGAGCCTGGAAGAGCGCTTCCATACGGTCTTCACCGCGACCAAGGAAGTGTTCACGCCCAGCCTGATCAGTGTGCTGGTGGTGATCCTGGTCAACCTGCCGCTGCTGGCGCTGACCGGCGTCGAGGGCAAGATGTTCAAGCCGATGGCGCTCGCCGTCATCATGGCCCTGCTGGCCGCGCTCGCGCTGTCGCTGACTTTCGTCCCTGCGGCGGTGGCGCTGTTCCTCACCGGCAAGATCGAGGAGAAGGACAACTTCATCGTCCGTAACGCCAAGCGCCTCTACGAGCCGGTGCTGGCAACCGCACTGCGCCTGCGCGTGGTGTTCGTGATGGGCGCCGTGGCCTTCGTCATCGCCTGCGGCTGGCTCGCCTCGCGTATGGGCTCGGAGTTCATTCCCAGCCTGGACGAGGGCGACCTCGCGGTGCAGGCGCTGCGCATTCCCGGCACCAGCCTCACTCAGTCGCTGGAGATGCAGTTCCAGTTGGAGCGCGCGGTGATGTCGCTGCCGGAGGTGAAGACCTATTTCTCGCGCGTGGGCACTGCGGAAGTGGCGACCGACCCGATGCCGCCGAACATCTCCGACGGCTACGTGATGCTCAAGGAGCGCAAGGACTGGCCCGATCCGTCCAAGACCAAGGCCGAGCTGGCGCTGGAGATCGAGAAGCGCCTCGAGAACATCCCCGGCAATGCCTTCGAGATCAGCCAGCCGATCCAGTTGCGATTCAACGAGCTGATTTCCGGCGTGCGCTCGGACCTCGGCATCAAGGTCTACGGCGACGATCTGGAGCAACTGCTTACCACCGGCAATGCCATCGCCAAGCTGCTGAACACCGTCCCCGGTGCCGAGGGCGTGAAGGTCGAACAGGTCGATGGCCTGCCGGTGCTGTCGGTAGAACCCAACCGCGCCGCGCTGTACCGCTACGGCCTGAACGTCGCCGATGTGCAGGACGTGCTGGCGGCCGCCACCGGCGGTGAAGAGGCCGGACAGGTGTTCGAGGGCGATCAGCGTTTCGCACTCGTCGTGCGACTGCCGGAAGCCCTGCGCAGCGACCTGCGTGCGCTGGAGCGGCTGCCGATTCCCCTGCCGCAGGACGATGGCGCCGCGATGGGCCGCATGGCTTTCGTGCCGCTGGGTGAAGTGGCGAGCCTCAAGCTCTCGCCCGGCCCGAACCAGATCAGCCGCGAGAACGGCAAGCGCCGCCTGGTGGTGTCCGCCAATGTGCGCGGACGCGATCTCGGCGGTTTCGTGACCGAGGCACGCGGCAAGATCGAGCAGCAGATCAAGCTGCCGTCCGGCTACTGGCTGGCCTACGGCGGCACTTTCGAGCAGCTCCAGTCGGCAACGCAGCGGCTCACCGTACTGGTGCCGATCACGCTCGGCATGATCTTCGCGCTGCTGATGATGACCTTCGGCTCGGCAAAGGACGCGGCGCTGGTGTTCAGCGGCGTGCCGCTGGCACTCACCGGCGGCGTCATCGCGCTTTGGCTGCGCGACATTCCGCTGTCGATCACCGCGGGTGTCGGCTTCATCACGCTCTCGGGCGTGGCGGTGCTGACCGGCGTCGTCATGGTCGCCGCGATTCGCAACCGTCTTGCGAACGGCATCGGCATCGACGACGCGATCCGCGAGGGCGCGATGCTGCGCCTGCGGCCGATCCTGATGGTGGCGATGGTCGCCGCGCTCGGCTTCCTGCCGATGGCGCTCAACACCGGCACCGGCGCGGAAGTGCAGCGCCCGCTGGCGACCGTCGTCATCGGCGGAATCCTGTCCTCCACCCTGCTCACCTTGCTGGTGCTGCCGGGCCTGTACCGCATGGCCTGGCGGCGTGACCCCGAGCCCGCGGTACCCGTTGCCGTCGTCAAGGAGTCGCCCGCATGAAACTGATCAAGGCCTTCATCCACCACGTCCGCACTGCGGCCGTGGTGGAAGCGCTCGCCGACGCCGGCTGTCGCAATCTCACCCTGCAGGACGTCAAGGGCATGCTCAAGCCCATCACCGAGAACGAGCGCGACTATTCGGGCGAATCCGGGGGCCTGGTGATCTCCGAGGTGCGCCTGTCGCTGGTCGTCGAAGACGCACAGGTGGACGCGGTGGTGGCGATCATCCGCTCGGTCGCACGGGTGGGCGCGCATCAGGACGTGTACGGCTACGTGTACGTCAGCCCGGTCGAGCAGGCCTACGCGATCGGCGGCGTGTGATGAGCGCGCCCGAGCCATCTGTGGCGCGGTTCCGCATCCCGAACATGGACTGCGCCGCCGAGGAATCGGAAATCCGCCGGCTGCTGGAACCGGTGGCAGGCATCGCGAGCCTGAGCTTTCACCTCGGCACGCGGACGCTGACTGTTTCCGGTTCGGCAGCCACCGTCGAGGCGGCGGTCGCGGCGCTGCGCGGCGGCGGCTTCGAGGCGCAGGCCCTGTCACCCGAGTCCGCGACGGCGGCGACGAAGGCCGAGGCCCACGCGCCCGCCGACCTCTCCGGCGGAATCCGCCGGCTGATCCTCGCCCTGGTGCTGGCGAGTGCGGCCGAGGGGCTCGCGTTCTTCATCGGCGAGAGCACGGCCGTCACGGCGGCGGAAATGCTGCTGTCCGCCGCGGCCATCTGGCTGGCCGGCATCGACACCTATCGCAAGGGCCTCACCGCGCTGCGTCACGGCCGCCTCAACATCACCGCGCTGATGACCGTGGCGGTGACCGGCGCCTTCCTGATCGGCCAGTGGCCGGAGGCCGCGATGGTGATGGCGCTCTACGCCATCGCGGAGCTGATCGAGGCGCGCTCGCTCGACCGCGCGCGCAACGCGATCCAGAGCCTGATGGCGCTCGCGCCGGAAACGGCCGAAGTGCGCCAGGCGGACGGAAGCTGGAAGTCCGTGCTGGGCACCGACGTGCCGCTCGAGGCCATCGTGCGCATCCGTCCCGGCGAGCGCGTGCCGCTGGACGGCGTGGTGACGGCGGGCACCAGCGCGATCAACCAGGCGCCCGTCACCGGCGAGAGCATTCCCGTCGACAAGGCCGTGGGCGATGCGGTGTTCGCGGGCACTATCAACGAGACAGCGGAACTGGAGTTCCGCGTCACCGCGCTGGCGAACAACACCACGCTGGCGCGCATCATCCACGCGGTCGAGACGGCGCAGGGTTCGCGCGCGCCGACGCAGCGTTTCGTGGATCGTTTCGCGGCGGTCTACACGCCCGGCGTGTTCGTGCTGGCGCTTGCCGTCGCGCTGCTCACGCCCTGGCTGTTGGGCTGGACCTCGACGCAGGCGCTGTACAAGGCGCTGGTGCTGCTGGTGATCGCCTGCCCCTGCGCGCTGGTGATCTCGACGCCAGTCACGGTGGTCAGCGCGCTGGCTGCGGCGGCCAAGCGCGGCATCCTCATCAAGGGCGGCACCTACCTGGAGGACGCGCGCAAGCTCAAGGCCATCGCGCTCGACAAGACCGGCACGATCACCGAGGGAAAGCCCAGGCTGGTCGAGTCCGCCGTCATCGACGGACAGGATCAGGCCTCGCGCCTGGGCATCGCAGGCAGCATGGCCGCGCGCTCGGACCATCCCGTGTCGAAGGCCATCGCCGAGGGTCTGAAGACCGGCGGCCTGCCGGTCAGCGACTTCAAGGCGCTGGCGGGACGCGGCGTGCAGGGCACGGTGGACGGCCGCGTCTACGTGCTCGGCAATCATCGCCTGATCGAGGAGCGCGGACTGTGCAGCCCGGCCATCGAGGCCCAGCTTGCCGTGCATGAAAACGCCGGTCGCACCGTGACCCTGCTTGCCTCGGAGACCGCGGTGCTGGCCCTGTTCGCGGTCGCCGACACGATCAAGGACAGCTCGCGCGCCGCGGTGGCCGATCTCAAGGCGATGGGCGTCACGCCGGTGATGCTCACCGGCGACAACCAGGCGACCGCGACGACGATTGCGAAGGACGCCGGCATCGAGGACGCGCGCGGCAACCTGCTGCCCGAGGACAAGCTCGTCGCCGTCGGCGCGATGCAGAAGCGCTACGGCGCCACCGCCATGACCGGCGACGGCATCAACGACGCGCCCGCGCTGGCCCAGGCCGACATCGGCATCGCGATGGGCGCCGCCGGCACCGACACCGCGATGGAAGCCGCCGACGTGGTCATCATGAACGACGACCTGCGCCGCATTCCGGACGTGATCCGCCTGTCGCGCAAGACCCACGCGGTGCTGTGGCAAAACATCACGCTCGCGTTGGGCATCAAGGCGGTGTTCCTCGTGCTGGCCGTCTTCGGCACGGCGTCGATGTGGATGGCGGTGTTCGCCGACATGGGCGCCAGCCTGCTGGTCGTCGCCAACGGCCTTCGCCTGATGCGCGGTGCCGCGTGATGCGCGCTTGAACCACCGTCATGAAAGCAGAACGACATCGGCGACAGCCTGCACGCAAGGCAGATCCATCATCCGCGCTGCCCGTTCGCCAGCTGCGCTGGATCGGCGCGGCGGCGCTGGCGTTCGCAGTGCTCGCGGGCACCATCCTGAGCTGGGAGCAATGGTTCCCGTCGCCGCCGGAGAAGCTGGTCGAAGTGGCGTGGACGCACGAATGTCGCTGCGCACCGGGATGGATCCAGGAGCTGCGCCGGGCCGGCTTCACCGTCCGCGATTTCGAGATGGAGAACCTGCGCGCCATGCGTCGGCAATGGCAGGTTCCGGACGCGGCGCCCGGCTGTCACCCGGCGCGATACCTCGGTTACGTGCTCGACGGTCATGTGCCGGCCGCGACCTTGCAACGCCTCGCGCGCGAGCATCCGCCCGCGTTCGGCGTCGTGCAGATCGAGACGCCCGCCGTGGCAGGGAGCACACCGGCGGCGAACACGGAGCCGCGCTTCGAGCTGATCGACCGGGATGGAACCCGACACCCGTGGACATGAAGGCCCGCATCCCGAACCGACACGATCATCCGGAGGCACCTTGAACCTTTGTTCCCGACGTGCCCTCGCGGTGCTGGCCGGATGGCTGCTGATGGTGGCGGCGCTTCCGGCCCACGCTCGCTACCTGGAAGACCCGGTGGCAACGGCCAACGTGTTCCGTTCCGCGCTGCTCGACGGAAGCACCGGCACCGCGCTGTCGCTGCTCTCTCCGGACGTACTGGTCTACGGCGATGGCGAGGAGAGCGGTTCGCGCGATGCGTACGCGAGCGGGCGGCTCAAGCAGGACATCGCGACGCTCGCCACGTACTACGTCGAAGTGCTCAGCCAGAAGAGCGACGTGCAGGACAACATTGCCTGGGTCAGCACGCGCCTGCGCCTGCTAGGCAAGAGCACGGAGAATTCCGCGCAGCATCACGGCACCGAGACGATGGTGCTGCGCCGCTCCGCTGCAGGCTGGCAGATCGTCCACCTGCACCGCTCGTATTCGTGGCCGGGCGATGCGCGATGACGGCACGCGAGCGCAGGCTGCCATCCGCTGCCGACCGGGACGCGGCGGGTCGGGTGATATATTCGCCGCGATGCTGAACCGTCTCCGCCAGATCGCACCCGCTGCGGCCTTCCTCGTCTGCCTGTCGCTGCTGGCGATGTGGATGACGGGCGCGCACGCGCACCGGCACGTCGGCGGATCGTCCCACTCGCACGGGCTGCCGCTCATGGACGATGCGCCCTCCGCGCATGACCACTCGCACACTGCTTCCGCGAGCGCATCGCACGCGGAGGCCGAACATCTGGCGGCCCACCCGCCGTCCCTGATTCACGACGACGGCCACGAGAACGTGGACTTGCAGGGCCTGCTGCCGCCGTCCAGTCCGCAGTTGAGCGACCTGCTGCTGGTGCTCTCGTCGGTCTACGCCTTCCTGTCGCTGGCTCGCGCCCAGCCACGCCTGATTCCGCGCATCGCCGATCCTCCGCTGATCCACCGGATGCGATGGTCGTGGCGCCCGCCCTTGCGCGGGCCTCCGTCTTTCTCCGCCGCTTGACCTGAACTCCCGGCCGCAAGGCCGGGGCTCGCCCCGCTGCGACGTGCAGCCCCGGGGTCGTTTGACGGAGATTCACCATGTCGTTGTCCATCGCGCGCAAAACCGCTGCTCGCGTGCCCGCATTCTGCGCGTTGCATCGCTTCGCCTCGCTCTGCCTCGCGCTTGGCCTCGCCGCCTGCGGCGCGCCGGAGTCATCGTCCCCGGTAGCCGCAGGCGGTCACGCGGCACCTGCCGAAGCGCCCGCCAAGGGTCCGCATCGTGGCCGTCTGCTCAAGGACGGCGCATTCACGCTGGAACTCGCGATCTTCGAGGACGGCGTGCCGCCGGAGTACCGCGCGTGGCCGAGCCTGGACGGCCAGCCGCTGCCGCTCGCCGACGTGCAGCTCGCGGTGGAAGTGACGCGCCTGGGCAACAAGGTGAACACCTTCCACTTCAAGCCGGAGGAGGATTTCCTGCGCGGCGACGGCGCGCTCAAGGAGCCGCATTCTTTCTCGATCAAGGCCACGGCCACGCACGCGGGCAATACGCATGTGTGGACCTACGACAGCTTCGAGGGCCGCAGCACCATCGCCGCGAAGATAGCGGAAGACGCCGGGATCAGGACCGACATCGCCGGGCCGGCGACGCTCACGGAAACCGTCACGCTGTACGGCCAGATCGCCGCCAATCCGGAGCGTCGGCGCGAAGTCAGCGCGCGCTTCCCCGGCGTCATCCGCACCGTCACGAAAAAGCTCGGTGACCCGGTGAAGTCCGGCGAGGTGCTCGCCAGCATCGAGAGCAACGACAGTCTCCGCGTCTACGACTTGACCGCGCCGCTGTCCGGCGTGGTCACCGCGCGCGACGCCAATCCGGGCGAGCAGACCGGCGCGCGGACACTCTTCACCATCACCGATACCCGCGCGGTGATCGCGGAACTCTCGGTGTTCCCGAAGGATCGGGCGCGCGTGCAGCCGGGCGCCGCGGTGCAGGTGCGCCTGGCCGACGGCGATGCGAGCGTGGAAGGCCGGGTCGCGCGGGTCGATGTGCAGACCGCCGCCAACCAGGCGGTGACCGCGCGCGTGCTGATCGAGCAGCATGACGGCAGCCTGCTGCCCGGCAGCTTCGTCACCGGCGACGTGGCGGTGGCGATGCGCGAGGTGCCGCTCGCGGTGAAGACCTCGGGCCTGCAAGCCTTCCGCGATTTCACCGTGGTGTATGCGCAGGTCGGCGAGACCTACGAGGTGCGCATGCTGGAACTCGGCGCGCAGCACGGCGACCGGGTGGAGATTCTCGGCGGGCTGGAAGCGGGCGAGCGGTACGTGACCGAGAACAGCTATCTCATCAAGGCGGACATCGACAAGTCCGGCGCCTCGCACGATCACTGACAGGGCGCCGCCATGATCGACCAACTGCTGCAACTCGCCATCGCCCGCCGCGGGCTGGTGATGGTGTTCGCGCTCGCGCTCGCCGCGCTGGGCCTCTACAACTACACGCGCCTGCCCATTGACGCGGTGCCGGACATCACCAACGTGCAGGTGATCGTCAACGTGCCTGCGCCCGGCTACACGCCACTGGAAGCCGAGCAGCGCGTGAGTCTGCCGATGGAGACGGCGATGTCCGGGCTGCCGCGCCTGTCGTACACGCGCTCGCTCGCACGCTACGGGCTGGCGCAGGTGACGGTGGTGTTCGAGGACGGCACCGACATCTACTTCGCGCGTCAACAAGTCGCCGAGCGCATGAACGCGGCGCGCAGCCAGCTTCCCGCCGGACTGGAACCGACGATGGGCCCCATCGCGACCGGCCTGGGCGAGATCTTCATGTTCACGGTGGACGCCGAGCCCGGCGCGAAGAATCGGGATGGCACGGCGGTCACGCCCACCGACCTGCGCTCGGTGCATGACTGGATCATCCGCCCGCAGTTGCTGCGCGTGCCTGGCGTGGTCGAGGTCAATCCCATCGGCGGCTACAAAAAGGAAATCCTGGTCGCGCCCGACCCGGTGAAGCTGTTGGCCTATGGGCTCACGTACGCGGACGTGCTCGGCGCGCTGCAAGCCAACAATGGCAATCGCGGCGCCGGCTTCATCGAGCGCAGCGGCGCGCAGTGGCTGATGCGCGTGCCCGGACAGGCCGACGGCCTCGCGGACCTCGGCAACGTCGTGGTCCGCCAACTGAACGGCGTACCGCTGCGCGTGCGCGACGTGGCCGCTGTCTCGCTCGGCCAGGAACTGCGCAGTGGCGCGGCGACGCAGAACGGCCGCGAGGTGGTGATGAGCACGGTGTTCATGCTGATCGGCGCCAACAGCCGCACGGTCGCGCAGGGCGTGGCGGACAAGCTCGATGCGATCAAGCCCAGCCTGCCCGCGGGCGTGGTGGTGACCGCCGCCTATAACCGCACGGTGCTCGTGAACAAGACGCTGGCGACGGTGCAGAAGAACCTGCTCGAAGGCGCGCTGCTGGTCGTGGTGGTGCTGCTGCTCCTGCTCGGCAACGTCCGCGCGGCATTGCTGACCGCGGCGGTGATTCCGCTGGCCATGCTGATGACCGTCAGCGGCATGGTGGCAAACCAGGTGAGCGCGAACCTGATGTCGCTCGGCGCGCTGGACTTTGGCCTGATCGTGGATGGCGCGGTCATCATCGTGGAGAACTGCCTGCGGCGGCTGTCGCACGAGGCGCGAGAGCGCGGCGCATTGATGCCGCTCAAGGAGCGGCTGCAACTGGTGTTCGAGGCGACGCAGGAAGTGATCCGCCCGGCGCTGTTCGGCGTGTTCATCATCACGGCCGTCTACCTGCCGATCTTCAGCCTCAGCGGCGTCGAGGGGAAGATGTTCCACCCGATGGCCTTCACGGTGGTGATCGCGCTGGTCAGCGCCATGCTGCTGTCGCTCACCTTCGTGCCGGCCGGTGTCGCGCTGCTGTTCCGCAAGCCGGTCGCCGAGAAGGAGAATCTCGTCATGCGCGGCGCCAGCCGCGTGTATCGCCCGGTGCTGGAAACCGCGCTGCGCCTGCGCTGGCTGATGCTGGCCGGCGCGAGCGTGCTGATCGGCCTGTCGGCGCTGCTGGTCACGCGCATGGGCAGCGAGTTCCTGCCCAATCTCGACGAGGGCGACATCGCGATGCACGCGCTGCGCATTCCGGGAACCTCGCTGGGCCAGGCGATCTCGCAGCAGCGGCAGTTGGAGGAGGCGATCCGGCAGGTGCCCGAGGTGGAGCGCGTGTTCGCCAAGATCGGCACGGCGGAAGTCGCCACCGAGGCCGCGCCGGCGAGCGTGGCGGACAACTTCATCATCTTGAAACCGCGCGAGCAGTGGCCCGATCCACGCAAGTCCAAGAACCAGGTCGTGGCCGACCTGGAAGCCGCGGTCACGCCCATCCCCGGCAACCGCTACGAGTTCCTGCAACCGATCCAGATGCGCTTCAATGAGCTGATCGCGGGCGTGCGTGCGGAATTGGCGGTGAAGGTGTTCGGCGACGATCACGACACGCTGGTGGAGCTGGGCGCGCAGATCGGCAAGGCGGTGGGCAGCGTGTCCGGCGCCGCCGACGTGGCGGTAGAACAGGCCACCGGCCTGCCGGTGTTCACCATCCGGCCGAAGCGCGAAACCCTCGCGCGCCTGGGTCTCAATGTCGCCGACGTGCAGGATCTGGTGGCGACGGCGCTGGGTGGCGAAGTGGCGGGACAACTCTACGAGGGCGACCGTCGCGCGGACATCATCGTGCGCCTGCCGGAGCGGCTGCGCAGCCAGCCGGAAGCGCTGGGCAATCTGCCGGTGCCCTTGCCGCAGGGCGGATTCGTGCCGCTTGGCGAGGTGGTCGAAACCGAACTCGTCACCGGCCTCAATCAGGTGAACCGCGAGAACGGCAAGCGCCGCGTGGTGGTCACCGCCAACGTGCGCGGACGTGATCTCGGCTCGTTCGTCAACGACGTCAAAACCGCCGTCGCCGAACAGGTGGAACTGCCGCCGGGCTACTGGCTCGACTACGGCGGCACCTTCGAGCAGTTGCAGTCGGCCTCGAAACGACTGGCCATCGTGGTGCCGGTGACCTTGCTCCTGATCGCTGGGCTGCTCTACATGGCACTGGGTTCGGCACGCGATGCGGCGGTGATCTTCAGCGGCGTGCCGCTGGCATGCTCGCGCTGTGGCTGCGCGACATCCCGCTGTCGATCTCGGCCGGCGTGGGCTTCATCGCGCTGTCCGGCATCGCGGTGCTCAATGGCCTGGTGATGGTCAGCTTCATCCGCGATCTGCGTCAGCACGGCATGGGTCTGGATGCAGCCATCATCGAAGGCGCGATGACGCGCCTGCGCCCGGTGCTGATGACCGCGCTCGTCGCCGGTCTGGGCTTCGTGCCGATGGCCTTCAACACCGGCATCGGCAGCGAGGTGCAGCGGCCGCTCGCTACCGTCGTCATCGGCGGGATTCTCAGTTCTACCTTGCTCACCCTGCTCGTGCTGCCGGGCCTGTATCGGCTGCTCGCGCGGCGCGACGGAGTGATTGCAAAGTCCTCGTCCCCTGTTCTCACCGCCACCCCGGAGTCACCATGAAAATCGCACTCGTCACCTCCCTGCTGCTCGGCCTCGCCGCCGCACCGGTCTTCGCCCACGGCGATCACGACGATCACGGCCCCGCCGTCAAATCCGGCAAGCAGGTAAACAAGGACGCGCCCGCGAGCGCGGAGGCCCAGCCCGAGGCCGCCAAGCCCGAGGCGAAGGACGACAAGGCCGAGGCGCCGAAGTCCTCCGCGCCCAGGACGCCGTGAGGCACCGCGCAATCCTGCGCAGCCTCGTGCTGCTGCTGCCCGGTCTGCTTCTGGCCGGCGCAGCGGCGGCGCACGGCGTGGCGGACGACGACAAGCTGTTCCTTGAAGCCAGTGCGGGCACGCAACTGCTGCCCTTCCTGTATCTCGGCGCGAAGCACATGGTGACGGGCTACGACCACCTGCTGTTCCTGTTCGGGGTGATCTTCTTCCTGTACCGCCTGCGCGACGTGGGGCTGTACGTCACGCTGTTCGCCGTCGGCCACAGCAGCACGCTGCTGTACGGCGTGCTGAGCGGCACGCATGTGAATCCCTACCTCGTCGATGCGATCATCGGCCTGTCGGTGGTGTACAAGGCGCTCGACAATCTCGGCGCGTTCAAGACCGTGCTCGGCGTGCAGCCGGACACGCGCGCGGCGGTGCTGGTGTTCGGCTTCTTCCACGGATTCGGCCTGGCGACCAAGCTGCAGGACTTCTCGCTGTCCGAGGACGGGCTGGTGCCGAACATGCTCGCGTTCAACGTCGGCGTGGAGATCGGGCAGTTGCTTGCGCTGGCCGGCATTCTCATCGCGATGGGCTTCTGGCGGCGCTCGTCGGTTTTCGCGCGGCAGGCGTTCGCGGCGAACGCGCTGCTGATGACCGCCGGCTTCGTGCTCACCGGCTACCAGTTGGCCGGCTACTTCCAGGCTGCTTGAAAAAAACATGAACGCAAACCCGAGTCCGCTGCATCCCACCACCCCGCAATTGCTCAAGGCCACTGCGGGCGCCTTGCTCGGCGCAGGTCTGATCCTCGTCACTACCGTGTTGCCTGCCGAGTACGGCCTCGATCCCACCGGCATCGGCAAGGCGCTGGGCCTGAGCGCGCTGAGCGCCGAGGCCGCAGCCGCCACACCGGCCGCAGGCGCCGTCCCCGCGCCGAAAGACGCCGTGATCGCGTACGACGCCCCGTACCAGACCGGCGAGCTGTCGCTGACCCTGCAACCCAACGAGGGCGCGGAGATCAAGGCGCTGATGCGCGCGGGCGAGTCGTTCGTGTTCGGCTGGACCACCGACGGCGGCGCGGTGAACTTCGACATGCACGGCGAGAAGCCAAACGCGGGGAATGAGTTCAGCAGCTACTGGAAGGATCGCGCGCAGACCTCCGCACACGGCAGTTTCGTTGCGCCCTTCGACGGCTCACATGGCTGGTACTGGAGCAACAAGGGCAGCACGCCGGTGACGATCACGGTGCGCGTGAGCGGCTATTTCGAGAAGCTCTACCGGCCGGGCTGAACCGACGTGAACTCCGTGCAGACAGGCTTGCGCCAACCGGGTGTCATCGCCGCGCTCGCCGCAGCGCTGCTGTTCGGCGCGGCGACGCCGCTGGCCAAGGGTCTGCTCGGTCGGGTCGATCCCTGGCTGCTGGCCGGACTGCTGTACCTCGGCTCCGGCCTCGGCATGATCCTGCTGCGCGCCGTGCGGCGCACCGCGTCGGTGAAGCTGCCGCGCGGCGACTGGCCCTGGCTCGTGGGCGCCGTGCTGTCCGGCGGCGTCGTGGCGCCGGTGCTGCTGATGTTTGGCCTGCGCGGCATGCCGGCGTCCGGTGCCTCGCTGCTGCTCAATGCCGAAGGCGTGTTCACCGCCCTGCTCGCGTGGTTCGCGTTCCGCGAAAACTTCGACCGCCGCATCGCGCTCGGCATGGTCGCCATCCTCGCGGGCGCGCTGATCCTGAGCTGGCCACGCGAAGTCGAACTCGCCGGCCTCTGGCCGGCCCTCGCCATCCTCGGCGCCTGCCTCGCCTGGGGCCTGGACAACAACCTCACGCGCAAGGTCGCGCTCAGCGACGCAACCTGGATCGCCGCCGTGAAGGGCCTTAGCGCGGGCAGCGTGAATCTGGCGCTGGCCCTGTGGCTCGGCGCCGCGCTGCCTTCATCCGTCGTGACCGGCACGGCTCTGCTGCTGGGTTTCTTATCCTACGGCCTGAGCCTGAGCCTGTTCGTCGTGGCCCTGCGCAATCTCGGCACCGCGAGGACCGGCGCGTATTTTTCGGTGGCACCGTTCTTCGGCGCGCTGTTGGCGCTGATGATGGGCGATCCGCTCACGCCCTCGCTGCTGATCGCCGGAACCCTGATGGCGTTCGGCATCTGGCTGCATCTGTCCGAGCGACATGAGCATACGCACATGCATCTGCCGATGGAGCACGAGCATGAACACGTTCACGACCAGCATCATCAACATACGCACGAGCACGGGCAGGCCGACGGATTTCCCCATCGGCATCGCCACCGGCATGAAGCCATGACGCACCGCCATGCGCATTTCCCCGACGCCCATCATGGCCATCGGCATTGAAGATGCCTTCTTCATGCAACCCGTGACGCCACTTCGGCGTCTCGGCGCGAATCGTTTCGTTAGCACCAACTGCAGCCGAAGTTCGTGGCGCTGACGTCCGTAGTGCCGCGCAGGAACCAAAAGAATGGTGGCGGCCGAAGTGTTCGGGGTTCGTCGAGCAGGAGCGTCTTCCTCGGCTGTTCAGATCTTTTCTGGAGGGACCGGCCGGGAGCCACTGTGTCCTCCATGGCGATGCCCGAAAAGGTGCATCAGCGGACATGCCAAGAGAAACAGAAGGCTGAGGCTTTGGAGCAAGTGGTTCGAATGGTTGGTGCCATACCAGTAGCAGGCCACCGCGAGCACCAGGAGCCCGATCGTTGTGAAGAGCAGAATCATCTTTCGGCGGTAACCAGCGGAACGCGGCTGTTCCGAATGCATCGAAATCTCCGTCAGCGAAGCGCCCGTCAGAAGTGGAAGGCGCGATCTATTTGGCAGACCCAGTGTGTGGGACCTTCCACCGCTACGCACTGACGCAGGTCAATGAAGTCAAATCGTGCCGACTTGGACAAGGACCCGAATTAGGTCTTTTTGCCTCGCAGGCGCAACGCGTTTCCAACCACGGACGCGGAACTCAAGCTCATGGCCAGCGCCGCGAGCATGGGCGACAACAGGATGCCGAAGAACGGAAACAGCAAGCCCGCGGCAATCGGAACGCCAAGCCCGTTGTAGACCAATGCGAATCCGAGGTTCTGCTTCATGTTGCGCACCGTGGCCTGGGAGAGTTCGACCGCGCGTGCGATGCCGAGCAGGTCGCCCTTCACCAGCGTGACGTGCGCGCTGTTCATGGCGACATCGGTTCCGGTGCCCATCGCGATACCGACGTCTGCGCCGGCCAGCGCCGGCGCATCGTTGATGCCGTCGCCTGCCATCGCGACCCGACGACCCTTCGCCTTGAACTCGGCGACGAGTTTCGCCTTGCCCTCGGGCCGGATCTCGCCGTGTACCTCATCGATACCGAGTTGCTTGGCAACTGCGTTGGCCGTCGTCACGCCGTCACCGGTGGCCATCACCACGTGGATACCGAGGACGCGCAGCTTGTCGAGCGCTTCCGGGGTCGACGCCTTGATCGGATCAGCGACGGTGACCAGACCGGCCGCTTTCTCATCGACCGCCAGGAACATCACGCTGCCTCCCTCGGCGCGCAGGTTTTCAGCGGACTCCACCAGGCCGGACACGTCCGCCCCCAGCTCCCGCATCAGCGCCGTATTGCCAAGGGCCAGGCGCCGACCATCGACGACACCGCGCACGCCGATGCCGGTTACCGATTCGAAGTTCTGCACGGGCAGCATCGGCAGGCCCCGTCGGCGCGCTTCCGCCACGATGGCCTCGGCCAGAGGGTGCTCGCTGCCCTGGTCCAGACTCGCCGCGAGCTGCAGGACTCGGTCGGAGGTCATGCCCTCGACCGCCTGCACGCTGTGAAAAGCGGGCTTGCCCTGCGTGAGCGTGCCGGTCTTGTCGACGATCAGCGTGTCGATGCGACGCAGCATCTCGATCGCAGCCGCATCGCGGAACAGGATCCCTGAACTCGCGGCGCGGCCGGTAGCGACCATGATCGACATGGGCGTCGCCAATCCCAGCGCGCAGGGACAGGCGATGATCAGCACGGCCACCGCATTGATGAAGCCGTAGAC
>CAZXXM010000005.1:23785-25708 GCA_964644715.1 uncultured Salinisphaerales bacterium | reverse complement strand
CGCGCGAACCGGTATTGGCCGGCGCCGAACACGAAGGCCGCCCGTGCATGGAACTGATCGAGCGCCTGGTGCCGGACTACGCCGGCCGTCGCGTGTTCGCCTGCGGCCCCGACGGTTTCGTCGAGACGGTGCGCGAGCTGCTGGCCACGCGTGTCGTGCAGTTCCACAGCGAATCCTTCACCCCTCGCGCCCTGCCCCAAGCGGCCATCGGAACCGTACGCGTGGAGCTGACGCGCTCGCGCAGGACGCTGGAGATTCCCGCAGGCGTGCCGCTGCTGGCCGCGCTGGAATCCCAGGGCCTGAGCCCGGCGCACGGCTGCCGCATGGGCCTGTGCAACACCTGCGCCTGCGGCAAGACCGCCGGCAGCACGCAGAACCTCGTCGCCGGCACCGTCGATGCCGAGCCCAATCCGGCGCTGCGCATCTGCGTGAACCGTGCCGCGTCCGACCTGATCCTCGATCTCTGAACGAAGACCACCCCATGGCCTCCGCAGCGAAAGCCCTTTCTCCCGCCGCCCTCGACGCCTTCGGTGCCGAACTCGACGCGCTGCGCGCGCGCACGCGCGCTACATCCGCCGCGTCGTGAAGGTGCAGCGATACTTCGAAGTCGCCGGACGCGTGCTGCTGTTCGCCAGCGTGTTTCCGCCGGCGTGGTTCCTCGGCACCTTGCTGCTGGGCCTGGCCAAGATCCTCGACAACATGGAGATCGGCCACAACGTCATGCACGGCCAGTACGACTGGATGCGCGATCCCCATCTCAACGGCAAGACCTACGAGTGGGACATCGCCGGCACCAGCGACAACTGGCGCAAGACGCACAACTTCAAGCACCACACGTACACCAACGTGCGCGGCATGGACGACGACATCGGCTACGGCCTGCTGCGACTGTTCCCGGAACAGCGCTGGCGTCCGTTCTATCTGGCGCAGCCGCTGGTGGCGATCATTTTCGCGCTCGCGTTCGAGTGGGGCGTGGCGATCCAGGACCTGGAGCTCGGCAAGTACTTCGCCGGCCGCAAGTCGAAGGCGCAGATGCGGCGGGAATGGAAGCCGGTCGCGCGCAAGATGCGCCGCCAGATCCTCAAGGACTACGTGATCTTCCCGCTGCTGGCCGGCCCGTTCTTCCTGCCGGTGCTCGCGGGCAACTTCGTCGCCAACGTCATCCGCAACCTGTGGACGTACACGGTGATCTTCTGCGGCCACTTCACCGCCGACGTGCACCTGTTCCCGAAGAGCGTCGTCGACGACGAGTCGCGCGGGCACTGGTACTGGCGGCAGATCCTGGGCTCCTCGAACCTGCGTGGCGGAAAGCTCTTTCACGTGATGACCGGCAACCTCAGCCACCAGATCGAGCACCACCTGTTTCCGGACATTCCGGCCTGGCGCTACGAGGCGATGGCCCGCGAGGTTCGCGCCATCTGCCTGCGCTACGGCGTGCCGTACAACACCGGCCGCATGTCGTTGCAGTTCAGCCAGGTGGTCTGGCGCATCCTGCGGCACTCGCTGCCGAGCCGACCGGCCCGCCTGCCCTCGGTGACGCCGCTCGCGGCCATCTGATCGCCGGACTCACAATGGCGGAATGAGATTCCGCCTCGAGTCCCGCCGCTTCCGCGCCGCGACGTCCGCACCCCTGCGGCCTCCGGGCCTCGGGCGATGCCTGCTCGGCCTCGTGGCCGGATGCCTGCTCGCCGGCAGTGGATCGATCCACGCGCACGGCGGCGTCGGGATCGAGGACGATCACTGCGTCATGCGCATCGGGCCGTACCGCGCCCACTTCACCGGCTACCAGCCCGAGACGCGCGCCACGCAGGAGTTCTGCGAGGACATTCCGGCGCTCGGCACGGCGGTCATCGCCATCGATTTCGTCGACGAAGCCCTGCGCCGGCAGCAGGTGGAATTCCGCGTGCTGCGCGACGTCCACCA
>CAZXXM010000005.1:7062-23685 GCA_964644715.1 uncultured Salinisphaerales bacterium | reverse complement strand
GTTCTCGTCGGCGTCTTGAGCCTGTTGATCTACCGGCTGACGGGGCGCAACCTGCCCTCGTCAACAGCCGGCAAGAGCCAGACCTGAGCCCATGCACCGCGGAATCCATTTGCTGCCTCGTTGCCTCGCGGCGATCGCGCTGCTCGCGGGTGGCATCGGATCCGCCTGGGCCCACGCGGCGCTGATCAAGTCGAGCCCGGGCAACCGCGAGGTGCTCACCACCTCGCCGACGCGCATCCATCTGCAGTTCAACGAGAAGGTCGAAGCGCGGTTCTCCACCGTCTCGATCGAGGATGCGAAGGGACAGAAGCCCGCGCTCGCGGTTCCAACCGCTTCGCCGGACGATGCTCATACCCTCGACGTCGCGGTGCCGGCGGTTCTGCCCGACGGCCGCTACACCGTGAAGTACCGGGTGCTGTCGCAGGACGGTCACGTCATCGAGCGCTCGTTCGCGTTCACCTTGAAGACCGCAACGAGCGAACCCGCAGCGCCGACGACGCCGTGATCGAGGCCTATGCCGCGGGCGCTCGCGCGCTCGCCGTGCTGACCTTGGCTCACCTGATCGGCGTCACGCTGTTCCTGCTGCGGGCGGGCCCGCTTCCTACCTCCGAAGGGATCCGGGCCTGGGACCGCGGCCTGCGCCGGACCCTGCCGTTCGCGGCCTTGCTGCTGTGCGTCGCGCTGCTGGCGGTGCTGCATGCGCAAGCCTGCGGCGTCGCGGGCGGATGGGCGTCGCCCGACCTGATGACGCAACTGGCGCGCGATACGGCGTACGGGCATTGGTGGTGCCTGCGCGCCCTGGGCGCGGTGGTCGTCCTGTTCATCGCCTGCGTGGCGGCCGCGACGCCCGCTTCCTCGCTGCGCGCCGCTGCACTCGTGGGCACCGGCCTCGCTGCGGCCGTCACCGCCGCGCTCGCACCGCTGACGGGACACGCGGCGGGCACGGAGCAGGCCGCTTGGCTCATGCCCTTGCACATGGCGCATCTGTTGGCGCTCAGCGCCTGGCTGGGCGCGCTGCCGGCGTGGGTCGGTCTGGCGAGACGTGCGGCGCATGAAGCCGATGCAGGGATTCGCGATTTCGTCGCGCGTGCGCTCGAGCGTTTCTCTCGCTTGGCGATGACGTGCATGGCCGTCATCGCCGGCACCGGCGTCGTGCTCGCGTTCCAGTTCATCGACGACCAGGGCGATCTGCTGGGGACGCGCTACGGCCTGCTGCTGTGCGCCAAGCTAGTCGTGCTCGTCTTCGTGCTTCGCATCGCGGACGCCGTGCGCCGCCGCGTGCTGCCGCGACTGCGCACGGCCGAGGCGTCCGATGCGTTCGCTGCGGGCGCGGTGTCCGTCCGCCTGGAGTGGTGGATCGCGCTCGGCCTGCTCGGCCTGGGTGCCGCCCTTGCCCAGACCGTCCCGGCAATCCACGACCAGCCGTCCTGGTGGCTGCCGGTGCGCCTGTCGTTCGAAGTGGGCTGGGCCGATCCCGCTGCGCGCGTCGCGATCTGGCTCGGCGCTGCCTTGATCGTCTTCGCCGCGGCGCTGATCGCACCGTCGATACGCTCGCGCCCGCTGCGCGTAGCCGTCCCGGTCATCGGCCTCGCCGGTGTCGCGACCGCGCTGTGGGGCCTGTCGGTCAGCGCGTTTCCCGACACCTTCCTGCGGCCGCCGGTGCCCTATCTGAGCTTGTCGATCGATCAGGGCCGCCGCGCCTTCGAGGCCAATTGCACGGCCTGCCACGGCAGCGGCGGGCTCGGCGACGGCGCGTTGGGCAAGACGATGCGCAAGCCGCCGGCGAATCTCAGCGAACCGCACACCGCGCTGCACACCCCCGGCGACATGTACTGGTGGTTCACGCACGGCATGCCGGCGGGCCCGATGCCCGGATTTGCCGGCGTGCTCGACGACGAGCAGCGCTGGGACCTCGTGAATTTCCTGCGCGTGTTCTCGCAAGGCTTCCAGGCGCGCGTGCTCGGTCCGCGCATCGTGCCGGGCAAGCCCTGGCTGGGCGCGCCGGATTTCTACTACGAGACCGGCGACGGCGGCAGCGCGCAGCTCAAGGACCTGCGTGGCCGTTCGCCCGCCCTGGTGGTCTTCATCGTCGCGGAGGATCCGCTCTCTGTCGCCCGGCTCGAGGCGCTGCGTAACGCGGCGGATGCATCGTTCACGCTGATCGTGCCGCGAAGCGAGGACGTCTGGCAGGCCTACCAATTCCTGACACGGACGCTGGCCGATCGCGGCGCCGGCGACCGGATCGGCATGCCGCGCCGTCATGTGGAATTTCTGATCGATCGCTTCGGCTATATCCGCGCGCGCTGGATTCCGTCGGACGAGGCGGTACCGTGGACGTCAACGTTCGATGTGAAGGCTGAGGTCGCGCG
The DNA here is from genome assembly GCA_964644715.1 of uncultured Salinisphaerales bacterium. GTDB lineage: Bacteria > Pseudomonadota > Gammaproteobacteria > Nevskiales > Nevskiaceae > Panacagrimonas. Next base: position 21,316 of record CAZXXM010000005.1, on the reverse strand, counting down.
GCTCGCGAGCGAGCCGCAGATCCTGCCGCCGCCCGACCTGCACCTGCATTGATCGTCCCGTCGACCCGTAGCCCGGGTGCAACCCGGGATCCCGCTCGCGAGAGAAGAAAAGCCCCGGGTTCCACCCGGCCTACGGTTGCTCCATGCACACGCAATCTGCCGCATCCAGCGCGATGTGGATGACGAGTCCCAGCCCCAACACTCGAGTCTGCGGCAGCACCAGCATCGTGCCGTACAAGGCAATCGCCGGCGCACGATGCAGCGGATGAAATCCGATGCTGCAACGATTCGGCGCGTAGACCGGCTCCGCCACCAGGTGATCGACGTCGATCATCCAGCCGCACAGCATGACGATCAGCGCACGTCGCCAGCGCACGCGAAAGAACAGCAGCGCGACGATCAGGGGCACGAAGAAATGCAGCAGCACGTGGACGATCGGCCCGACACTCATCGCAGGGCCCTCAGCACCTGATCGACGCGCGACGCCAGCGAGCCTTCGACGCGCAATACCTTCGCGCCGTGCTCCGACAATCGTTCGAGATACCAGGCGTGTTGCTCGGCCCTGAACGCCGCATCGCGCCGCGTGCCGTCCTGCACGAACGGGAAATCGGGTTCGCACAGGACGTTCAGCGTGTAACGGCGCCGCGAGAGTTCGAGCAGCCGCGGCGAAGCGGCTCCGTGATCCTTCAGGCTATAGAACAGCGTCGTCAGCGGTGTCGTGTCACAGACGATCGCAACGCCTGCAGGCGCAGCAGCGGCGGCGCGGTACTCGCGCTCGACCTGCACCTCGGCCACGCGCTGCAGATCCTCATACGACAGCACGGCGCCGCCCTGCTCCACCCACAACTCGCGTCCGTATTCTTCGACGGTGAGCGCGCCCAGCGCCGCTGCGACAGCGTGCGCCAGGACGGTCTTCCCGCTCGACTCGCCGCCCAGCAGCGCGATGCGCGGAACCAGGCTCGCATGGACCTCCGGCGCCATCAGCGATCGCCCGGCGCGCGGGTCACGGCGCAAGGCCGTTCCCGAGGCCGGCACCCGAGCGCGCGCCGGATCGACGGCGACATGCTCGACCGGATGTCCGAACTGTCGGGCCAGCGATGCCGCGAAACCGTCGCCGTACGCCTCGCTGGTGAACACCGCGTCCACGCCGGAGCCGAAAAGCTCGCGGCAGATCCAGCCGCAGAACTCGCGATGGCGTTCCTCGTGATCGTCGTTGTGCGGCATCGCGGGCGCCGGCACCGATACACCTCGGCGCGCGCATTCGGCTGGCACCTCGTCGGCACCCAGGATCAGCACGTGAAGGCTCGCTGCACGCGACGGCGGATAGCGAAGACCGAACCAGCGCCGTCGCTCGGCCGGCTCGCAGCCGTCGAACTCGGGTCGGGTGTAGCCGAGCACGAACACCTCGTCGCAAGCCTCCAGCGCCGTGTCGATGACGTGCTCGTGTCCGTAGTGCAGCGGACAGAATTTCCCGACGACCAGGCCCCGCGCGTACCGCTTCACGTCGTGGGCCCTTGTGCCTGCATCAGCTTCCACCAGTGCCGCCAAGACACCAGCGCGTTGACCCAGTACACCGTGTAAAGCGCAGCCGTGACATACAGGCCGCGGCTGGCGAACAGCGGCACGGCGACCGTATTCACCAGCAGCCAGATGGGCCAGTTCTCCAGCCGTCGCTGCATCAGCAGGACCTGCGCGAGCACGCTGAAACTCAGGACCATCGAATCCAGGAAGGGTGCGTACGCGTCGGTCCAGACGTGCAGCAGCGCGCCGTAACCTGCAGCGGCGACACCACCGGTCACCGCCGACAGGAGGAAGGCGGATCGCGAGATGCGCCGTATCGGCAAGGCCTGGCGATCGCGACCGCCATGCAGCCAATGCCACCAGCCCACGATGCTGGCGGCGACGAAGAAGATCTGCAGGCTCGCGTCCGCGTAGAGCTGTGCCTGCCCGAACACGATGACGAACAAGCCGCATCCGACGATGCCGGTCCACCAGGTGTGCACGCTGTTGCGGCCGGCGAGCAGGATCGAGATCGTCGTCACGCCGTTGGCGGCGATCTCCAGCGGTCCCGTCACGTCGCCTCCGCGCCGACCAGCGCCGAGCTGTACTGCAGCGCCTTGTCCTGCGCCTGCAGCACCGCGACGGCGATCAGTTGAGCACCGAACAAGGCTTGCAGCGCCGCGCGTGCGTCGTCCGCAAGATCGAGTTCGCCGGGCGCGAGGCTCAGCTGCAGCTCGCCGTCGGCGGCCTGGTGGAACGCATAGCGCGACATCGGCACTCGCGCCAGCGCGTGACTGATGTCGATGTTGTTGAACCACGCGCCCTGGACGTTGCGATACCGCAGCGGCCTGCGCCCGGACAAGCCGCGAATCACCGGCACTTCGCCTTCGAACGACAGCGCGCCGAAATCCCCGGTGCGATAGCGCAGCAGCGGCAGGCAGAAATTGAAGCCGCCGCTGACAGTGATCTCGCCGCGCTCGCCCGGTGGCAGCGCCCTTCCCTGCGGATCCACTATTTCGACGTGCAGCCGCGGCTGCAACAGCACATGCCCACCGGCACGTGCGTCGAACACCGCGATCGGACCGACCTCGTTCATCGAGTAGATGTCGAGAACCGGGCAGCAGAACCGATGCTCGAGGCGCTCGCGCAAGGCCGGCGACAAGGCCATCGACACCGATACCAGCGCGCGCGGCCGCAAGGTCACCGGCAGATCGAGCAAGGTCGTGAACGAGATCGGATCTCCGGCGACGACTTCCGGCCCCAGTGCGTCGAGATAGCGCGCGCGATCCGCCGGGTCGCGCCAGTCCTCCGGGTGCAGGTTGATCTTGGCCAGGCCCGACTCGTCCATCTGCGGCGTCACCGAAACGTAGGTGAAGCAGCGCTGCTGCATGCCCAGCAGCACCACGCCTACCTGGTCGCGGCCATGTCGCAATTCGATGCCGAAGCGTTTCAGGGCGCGCTTGTGGAACACCAGGTAGCGTGCCGCGACCTGGGGATGCGAGGCGATCAGCAGCGGGTGGCCGGTGGTGCCGGTGGTGCGGAAGTTGATCAGGCGATCGATCGGCACCGCGTCCGGCACGAAGCGCGCGATGTCGGCGGCAAGGTCCGCACGCGATGTGGTCGGCAGGTCTTCGAAGCGCGAAGGCGGCGAACCGAGCGCGCGGAAGTGCGGCACTTCGGCAAAAATTTTCTCGACGAAGGCCCGCAACCACTCCGGCTCGCCGTCCGGAGTCGAGCGGACCGGCGCGGACAGCGTCGTGCGTTCGAACTCGCGCAGCGCATCGAGATCCGCAGCCGTGAGCCGGTTGCCGCTCCGGTTGCGATAGATCGGCGCAGCCGGATGCTCGCGCAGACGCTGCAGCATGCGGCGCCCGGCCTCCGTCAACGTCGGGTAGCGCGCATCGTCGTCCAGACCGTCGCCGTCCGGCGCGAGCGCTGCGCTCACTCGCGCGACCACTTGTCCGCGGATTCCTCGGCGGCCTTCTTCGCCAGCGCTTCGCGAATGGCACGGGCACGCGCTTCCGCGGCGCGGCTGGCCTCGAGCAACCGACGCCGCTCGACCACGCTCAGGCTCGCCAGGCGATCCGTCGCCTGCGCCAGGGTTTCGCCTTCCGGCCGGCGGTCGAGCCGGGCCAGCACGACTCTCGCGAGTTCCTCGCGACGATCCGGATCCGTCTGGAAGCGCGCCACGGGCGCTGACTTGGCGAGCTCTTCGGCGCTGCCGTCGAGCACCGTCAGCAGCGCGGCCAGTTCCAGCTTCACCGACGCGAACCACTCGTCCGACATCAGCCAGCACAGCATCGCGACCAGCTGCAGGCGATTGCCGTCTGCCTTGGCATCGCGCGACCTGAAGCGCGACAGCACGGATTCCGACGCGCGATGACCGAGCCGCGTCAGCAGGTCGTTGACCAGCGCCGTGACGTGGACGCGCCCGCTCGCCCCGATGCGCGGCGGCTCGAGGAACTCGGGCGGCGTGTCGAGCAGGCGACGGTTCAGTGATTCGATGGGGGGGCCGATCTGCTGCATGTCAGGCGCTCGCGAATTTCGCAAAGACGTGATTCGAAGGGCAGTCACCGCAGGCTGCGGCCGCCGCATGGGCTCGCGAGGCGCGGAACCGTCCGCGCAGCGCGACGAGATCCTCCACCGTCCCGAGCTCGTCCACCGGCACGCCGTACTCGGCGGAGCTGAAGCTGCAGGGCGCGATGCGACCCGACTCGTCGACGAACAGGAACTGCTCTCCCGGCGCGCAATCGGCGACCGGCAAGGCCTGCTGTCGCGCGCTGGCCTCCAGGCGCTCCAGGTACGTCGCGCTGCCACAGAGCTTCACGCCGCGCGCCGCCAGTTGTTCCCGCAGCGGCACCAGCAACTGGCGCAGCGATGCGACATCGGCCAGCCGCAGGCCGTGATCGGGAAAGAATTCCGGACGATCGCGTCCGCCGAGCTGGTTGAACGTGATCTCGTCGATGCCCCAGCCCGCGAGTTCTTCGCACAGATCGGAAAAGAGCGGCAGGTTGTCGCGCATCAGCACGACGTTGGCGCGCAGCTTCAGTGGCGCATCGCACTCGCGACGACGCTGATCCAGCGACAGCACGCCCTCGCGCAGGCGTTGCCACAGACCGGCCCGGCCCCGCATCCGGTCGTGGAACGCCGCAGGCCCGTCCACGCTCACCGTGAATTCCGAGAATGTCTGCACGATCTGCTCGACGACCGACGCCCGGTGCAGCGCGCTGCCGTTGCTGGTCGCGCTCAGCTCGATCCCGTGGACGTCGCGCAGTTCCTGCGACAGCGCGAACAACGACGGCCACAGCAGCGGCTCGCCGCCCAGCCAGCTCAGCATCACGCGCTCGCCGGTCCGGCGGTGGAACAGCCCGAGCAGACGCGCGAAGCGGCGCACCTGTTCCGGATCCGCGCCGTTGCGGCTGCGCTCGACGCGCCGGTCGTACGCGCAGAAGCCGCAGGCCAGATTGCAGACTTCGGTGACGCGCCACAGGACGATCACGACACGTCCCGGTAGTGGCGTCGCGAGAAGCGCTTGGCGAAGCCGAGCAGGTCCGGCCAGTCCTTGATGGTCTCGATGACCCAGCCCTGCTCTTGCTGCGCGCGCTGCAGCGCAGCGTCCGGCCGTCCGAACAGGTTGAGTACCATCGTGCCGCCGCCGCGTGCGCGGGCCAGCGCCTGCGCCGAGACATCCCAGCCGCTGTTGCCGCGCTCGTCACGGTCGAACATCGTCGTGATGCCGTCGTCGGAGATCATCAGGATGTGCGCCGGACGATCACGCTCGGTGCGCCGCGCGAACGTGTCGCGGAGCTGGTGGATCGGGAACGCCGTGGCGCCGCCGTAGAAGCCGGTGAGCACGCGCAGAATCGCGTCTTCGCTTCGCACGAAGCCGTCCGTGTGCATGAACTGGTTGGCGCCGCTCCACAACGTGGCCTGCACGCGCGCCCCGGCACGCAGCGCCGACAGCACGATCACGGTGCCGGCCAAGGTCAGCCACGAGGTCTGCTGCTGCGGGTTGGGCATCGAACCCGAGCTGTCGACGTACAGATCCAGGTCCAGCGGTACCGGATCGCGCTGGATGTCGGGCGCCACGCCATAGACGCGCCGGACCGTGCTCAGCCCCGGAATCAGGCGCGGCGACTGCATCACGCTCTGCATTGCGTCGAGCGTGTCGAGCGCATCGCCGATGTCCCAGGGTTCGAGGCCCTCCATCTGCGGCTCGAGACTCTGGGGCGCGGGACGGCTCGGAAACGGAATCCGATGCGGCAGCGCGCGCTCGCGGTAATAGCGCACCGCGATGTCGTGATCGTCGAGCTTCAGTCCTGCAGCGCGCAGGATCTCGCCGTACTCGAAGGGTTCGCGGCACTGGCCCGGCGCGTTGGACGTGCGCGTGGACGCAGCGGGCCCTGGCCTGTCACCCTTTGAAGCCGTCGGCTCGGATTCCTCCTCGCCGGTGATACGCGGATCGTTGGCGGGATGCACGACGCCGTCGATCTCGTCTTCGTCGATATCGAGCCCGCCCTGCGGCTGCGTGCCCTCGGCGGCGTTCTGCATGTCGTGCCAGTGCGCCATCGCCTTGCGCGCCTCGTCGTCCTGCACGAGGTAGGGCAGCACCAACGACGCGAAGCGGCCGGCACCGGCCAGCCAGTCGCGGGCGTAGACGCGCACGACGCGCGACCCGAGCCAGGCATCGGCATCGATCGTCGCGTCGCGTTCCGTGCCGCCGCCCAGGTCGCCGCGGTCGAGCTTCCACAGTTGCTCGTAGATCCGCAGGTACAGCGTCCACAGCCGGCCGGGCTTCGACTTTTCGCCGCCGCGTTCGATCGATTCGTGCAGACGCCGGTAGACCCCGCCCATGCGCAGTCGCGACTGTCGTTGCAGGCGATCGTTGATGTGCAGGTCGGTGTAGAGGTTGGCGATCAGCGGCGCATGCCGCTCCAGCGTCGGCAGCGCGCGGCGGATGCGCGCCAACAGACGGAAGTGATCGGAGCCGTTGGCGGGCGCGTAGACGTGATGACCGATCTCGTGCGCGAGGATTTCCAGCGCGTAGTCCTCGAGCCCGAGCTTGCTGACCGACTGCAGGTCCACGACGACGCTCTGATCGGCGAAGCGGATCATCGCGAAGCTGCCGCTCAGGCCCTCGGCCCGCGCCTGTGCCGTCGTGGCGCACAACAGCGGCGCGTGCAGGCGCGTGAAGCGGCTCCATTCCGACAGCGCGTCCGGCCAAGCCGCGAGCCATCGCTGCTCCAGCGTCGGCGGCGTGAGCGCGGGCTCGGCCACGACCGAATTCAGGCCGAAGCCGGCATCACGCGCGGGCGGACCCGCAGCGCATGGCTGTACGGCGAGCTGACGGCGACCGAATCCTCGGTCGCCGCCACCTCGAGACCGGCCTCCGGCAGATCGAGCGCCCAGGTCGAGCCGCCGATGCGCAGCGCGCCCTTCACGATGCTGGCGGGCGGTGCGTAAGGCGCAGGCCGGTCGAGCGGCGCGCCCTCGTACTCCGGCGTCCCGGCCGGGTGCAGCGACCAGCCGTAGACGTCGAGCCGCAGCAGGAAGCAGCGTTCGCCGCTGCGCAGCAGGAAGCCGTCGCGGCCCGCGCGCACCTTCGGCGGCTCCGTGAACGCCCCGCCGTAGCCGGTGAACGCGCCGACGAGGAAGCCCTCGCGGCTGCGCTCGGCAACCGTCGGGTCGGGTGACCACCAGCGCTCCTGCGCCAGCCGCGTGCGCAAGGCCGGGCCGTTGGAACTCTCCGGCGCATTCAGCGCGGCGATGGCGAGGTCCGGCGCCAGGCGTTCCAGCGCCTGCAAGGCACCCTCGCGGTAATGCGCAAGACCCGCGGTCCAGGCCAGCACCTGGCCCAGCGCCAGCAGTTCGGCGTGCGACGCGGCGCGCGCGCCGAGCCGGCCCATGCGCTCCACCCAGTCCGCGCCCCGTGCACCGGGCGCGCGCTCGAGATGGATCGCGGCATTCGAAAGCGCCGCGATCAGCGGACCCGGCGCATCGGCCACGCGCAAGGGCAGCGCCGGCAAGGTCTGGTGCCAGACCCGGTCGAGCAGGGCGCTGCGCCGGTCCGCGCCGACGAGGCCTTGCGCAACCAGGGCCAGCGCCGCGTCGAATGCGGCGATCGCACAGGCCTGCGCGGCATCGGGCGAACGCGCCGCTACCGCCTCCACCAGGGGCGCGACGCGCCCGCGCAGGAAACCCGCGAACACCTCGGCGTCGAATCGCGGCGAACGCGAGCGCGCCTGGGCGACGCGCGCGTTGAACGTGCTGCGGCCCGCGGCGAGGATGCCGGCGAAAGCGGGCGCATCCGAGCTCATTGCGCGCGCAGCCAGTGCAGGTAGTTGGTGTAACGCTGGTGCAGGTACTTGAGCTTGAGCAAGTCGTCGTAGAGATGACCGTAGAGTTTCTTGCCGCGCACGCGCTCGGCCACCAGCTGCTCGATGCGCACCAGCCGCGCGCGCGTCTCGCGCTCCGACAGATCGTCCAGACCGCGATCGAACTCCGCGCCGAGCGCGCCGACCGGATCGTCGCGGTCCAGGTCGAGGCGGTCGTATTCCTCGCAGGACAGGTCGAACAGGCGTCGCAGCCAGCCGAGGCGATCGGTCTTGTACGCACCGTTCTCGGGCAGCGCGAAGAACGGCGCCTCGAGGTCCGGGTGCAGCTTGTCCTGCAGCACGAAGGGCAGCACCTGGCGCAGGTCTTCGAGATCGACGGCCGGATTGCCGCGGAAGAACGCCAGGCCCTTGGCGTAGATCATCAAGGTCATCAGGTTTCGTACCGACAGGCCATTGCGCGTCTGGCAGCCGAGATCCTTTAACCGGTCACGGCCGTCGTCGCCGGCCGTGATCTCGCTCCACTCCACGCCGGACATCCGCGCCACGTCCTTGGTCATCGTCTCGAACTGCGCGCCAGCGCCTTCCATCAGCTCGAACTGGCTGGCGAAGAACTCCAGCCGCCGCCGCACCGGCTCCGGCAGCTCGACGGCGCGGATCAGGCTGCCGAGGCGATCCACCTCGGCTTCCGTGAACACGATCTCCTGCGGCACCAGCTCCTCGGGCTTGAGATTCTGCTCGATGCGGGAAAGCAGCTGTTCGAGGAAGCGCGGGTTGAACGCGAGCGCCGGTACGACGACGTCGATGCGGTCACGCAGGGCCTCGATGACCTGGTAGGTGCCACCGCCGCGATCGTCGTTGGCGGTCAGATACCAAGCCGACTCCGGGCATTCGAAGATGTGGTTCAGCACCTCGGCGTAGTTGTCGCCCATCACCGTGAGCAGCGCGCTCTGCGTGCGCGTCGGGATGCGGTTGTACTCGTCGATGATCTTCACGCGCATCGACAGCCAGTTGCGCCAGGCGATGCGGATGGCGTCCATCGACTGCGCGTTGACCAGGTCCGCCGGCAGCGGGTTGCCGAGCAGATCCGCGATCGTCATCTGCGGATGGCCGTGCTGCATGGCGCGGCGCACGTCGCGCAACGGATAGCCGGCGAGCACGCCCATCAGGATCGCGCTGGCGGTCTTGCCGCGGCCGGGGCCTCCGACCAGCAGACATTTGCGTCGCGTGGCGAACGTGAGCAGCGGCAGCAGCACGTAGCTCGAGTAGCTCTGCGCCGACGGCAAGGTCAACGGCCGCTTGCGGTCACCGACGACGTAGCTCTGCGGCGGGCCTTCGTTGTACTCGACGTCGTAGTGCGGGCTGATGATCGCGCTGTTGACGATCCAGAAATAGGCCTGGCGCAGCTTCTCGTCCAGCGGCGTGGCGTCGGTCGGAGCGGCCGTGCCCGTCCCGAGCGGTCCCTCGTACAAGGAAGCCACATCGAACGCGCGGGGCGCCGGCTCGGCCGGTCGAGGGTTGGTCGGCGCGCGCGACACGCGCTGGAACGGTTTGAACGGATTCACGGACGGGCTCCCTTTGCGCCAGGGAGTGTAAGCGAGCGTAGGGGGCTCTCCCGCTCGCGTGCGCGGGGCGCACCCTACCAGCCCGTGTAGGGTGCGCTCCGCGCACGCGGGCAACCCGTAGCGGCGCGCAAAGATCCCCCGTACACACACGCTCGACCGTCCCGCTGCTCCCAGCAGGCTTCACGCATGTCCCGTTACCGACGATCAAATGCTCCGGACGCTACGTTCTTCTTCACCGTCAATTCCTTGAACCGGCGCCCGCTCCTTACGACGGACCGGGTGCGCGACGCATTGCGGAACGCGATCGCCGACGTTCGGGCGCGCGCACCGTTCCTCATTCACGCCTGGGTGCTGCTGCCCGATCACCTGCACTGCATCTGGGAACTGCCTGCGGACGATGCCGCGTTCGGCTTGCGCTGGAGCCTGATCAAGCGTCAGGTCACGCAGGCCTGCGGCTCGTCGATCGCGGAGACCGCGGGCCTTTCGCCGAACTCATCCCGGCGCCGTCGACACGAAGGCATCCTGTGGCAGCGGCGATTCTGGGAGCACCAGATCCGGGACGACCGCGATTTCGAGCGGCATGCCGATTACATCCATTACAACCCGGTCAAGCACGGGCTCGTCCAGCGCGTTTGCGATTGGCCCTATTCCACCTTTCATCGGTATGTGGCCAACGGCACGTACGCCGCGGATTGGGCGGGCGAGATTTCGGCACCCGGGCGCGATGTCGATTACGGGGAGTGAGGCTCGTGCGCGGAGCGCACCCTACACGCACCGTAGGGTGCGCTCCGCGCACGCGCGCATTCCCTCACTTGGCGCTGCCGCTCCCAAACACTTTCTTCAACACCTCGCTCGTACGCGCCGCCGGGTTGGTCCGGATCGCCTTCTCCTCGTCCGCCACGCGCAGGAACAGCCCGTCGAGCGCCTTGCCGGTGACGTACTCGTTGACGTCGGCCTTGGCGCCGGCGAGTTGGGACAGCGGCCCGGCCCTGGCCATCATCTTGTCGTACTGCTGGATCAGCCCGGCCTTGGCCGTGACCTGGGTCACCAGCGGCTTGAACTGGATGCGCAAGGTCTCGCCGGTGGTCTTGCGGAAATACTGCGTGGCGGCGTCCGGCGGACCCGACAGGATGTTGCGGGCATCGGTGATCGTCAGCTTCTGCACGGCCTGCGAGAACACGTCGGCCGCCACCGGCACCGACTTCTCGGCGGCCCGGTTGAACGCCAGGTGCAGCTCGTCGATGTTCGGGCCGTAGCCGCCGGCCCGCAGCAGGGTGTCGGCCTGCACGATGGTCTTGGGCAGCGGGATGCGGAAGCGCGGATCGGCCCAGAAGCCGTCCGTCTTGCCCAGCTGCAGCACGGCGTTCTTCGTGCCCTTGGCCAGGGCCTCGCGCAGGCCCTGCACGATCTCGGAGTCGGCGAGCGCAGCGGCCTGCGGATTCTTCGACATCGCGCCCGCGGCCTGCTTGGCCATCTGCTTCCAGTCCGTGGCCCCGACGGTTCCGACCGCCCCCAGTGCGAGGACCGTGGCGGCAGCGAGGAACAGCGAGGTCGGGCGTTTCATCGGCGGGCCTATCCGGGTCGTCGTCGGCCTCACTTTATGCGCTCGCATCGCGATGCGCCCGGTGTCCGCACCCTCTGCATGAGATAATTCGCGCCCGCCTCGAGCTGCCGCCGCGATGTCCCGCCAGATCCTCGTCACCAACGCCCTTCCCTACGCCAACGGCCCCCTTCACCTGGGCCACATGGTGGGTTACGTCCAGGCCGACATCTGGGTGCGTTTCCAGCGCATGTGCGGGCACAGGGTGACCTACGTCTGCGCCGACGACGCGCACGGCACGCCGATCATGCTGGCCGCCGAGAAGGCGGGCGTGACGCCGGAGCAGTTCATCGCCGGCGTGCAGACCGAGCACGCACGCGACTTCCACGACTTCGGCGTGCATTTCGACAACTACCACTCCACGCACACCGAGGAGAACCGCTACTTCAGCGAGCTGATCTACTCGCGGCTCAAGGAAGGCGGCTCGATTGCGCGGCGCTCCATCCAGCAGCTCTACGACCCGGTCAAGGAGATGTTCCTGCCGGATCGCTACATCAAGGGCGAGTGTCCGAAGTGCGGCACGGCCGACCAGTACGGCGACAACTGCGAGAACTGCGGCGCGGCGTATTCGCCGACCGACCTGAAGAATCCGCGTTCGGTCGTCTCCGGCGCACCGCCGGTGATGCGCGACTCGGAGCACTTCTTCTTCGAGCTGAGCAAGTTCCAGACGTTCCTGCAGCAGTGGCTCGAAGGCTCGGTGGCGCATTCTTCGGTGAAGGCCAAGCTGCGCGAGTGGTTCGACGCCGGCCTCAAGGACTGGGACATCTCGCGCGACGCACCCTACTTCGGCTTCGCGATCCCCAACGAGCCGGGCAAGTTCTTCTACGTGTGGCTCGACGCGCCGATCGGTTACATGGCCAGCCACAAGGCGCTGTGCAAGAAGACCGGCCAGGATTTCGACGCCTACTGGAACGCGGGCTCGTCCGCCGAGCTGCACCACTTCATCGGCAAGGACATCGTGAACTTCCACGGCCTGTTCTGGCCGGCGATGCTCTACGGCTCGCAGCACCGCACGCCGACCAAGCTGCACGTCAACGGCTACCTGACGATCAACGGCGCCAAGATGAGCAAGAGCCGCGGCACCTTCGTGCGCGCGCGCACCTGGCTGGATCATCTCGATCCGGAGTACCTGCGCTACTACTTCGCGGCCAAGCTCGGCAGCGGCGTGGACGACCTGGACCTGGACATGAAGGATTTCCAGGCGCGCGTGAACAGCGATCTCGTCGGCAAGTTCGTCAACATCGCCAGCCGCTGCGCGGGCTTCATCGAGAAGCAGTTCGGCGGGCGTCTCGCGGCGCAAATGCACGACCGCGTGCTGTTCGACGACATCGCGTCGGAGGCGGATTCGATCCACACGATGTACGAGGCCGGTGAATTCTCCGCTGCACTGCGCGAGATCATGCTGATGGCCGACGATGCCAACGCGGAGATCCAGAAGATCGCGCCGTGGACCTTGGCCAAGGATCCGGACAAGCGCGAGTTCCTGCACCAGGTCTGCACCACGTTCCTCAACGTGTTCCGCCAGATCTCGCTGTACCTGAAACCGGTGCTGCCGAACATCGCGAGCAAGGTCGAGCGCTTCCTCGACGTGGGGCCGCTGGAATGGGCCCAGATCGGCGTGCCGCTGCTCGATCACCCGATCCGCCCTTACGAGGCCTTGATCGTGCGCGTCGAGCCCAAGGCGGTCGACGCGATGATGGCCGCCGAGGCCAGCGAGATCGTTGCCACGCCGGCGGCGGCTCCGAAGAAGAAGCCCGCACCGGCCGCGGTCGAGGCCGCCAAGCCGGCCGCCGCCGCTGACGACGGAACGATCTCGATCGACGACTTCGGCAAGGTCGATCTGCGCATCGCGCGCATCGCGTCGGCCGAGCACATCGAGGGCGCCGAGAAGCTGCTGCGGCTCAAGCTCGATCTGGGCCCGCTCGGCGAGCGCCAGGTCTTCGCCGGCATCAAGGCGGCGTACAAGCCCGAGGACCTCGTGGGACGGCTGACGATGTGCGTCGCGAATCTGGCGCCGCGCAAGATGAAGTTCGGCATGAGCGAGGGAATGGTGCTGGCGGCGAGCGACGATCGCGGCGGTCCGTTCCTGCTGGCGCCCGATGCGGGCGCACAGCCCGGCATGCGCGTGAAGTAAGCGGCAGCGTTGGCGCGCGCTCCCTCGGCTCTTTCACACGACGCGCATGGCGGGGCTGGCCGACGTTGTCGACGCACTGCTGCCGCAGACGCAGTGCACGCGTTGCGGCTATCCCGCCTGCCGCCCGTACGCGGAAGCCGTCGCATCGGGCGACGCGGACATCAATCGCTGCCCACCAGGCGGCACCGCGGGCATCGCGCGACTCGCACAAGCGACGGGCCGCGCACCGATGCCGCTCGATGCCGGCTGCGGTCTGGAGAAGACCGTCGAAACCGTCGCCCGCATCGTCGAGGCCGACTGCATCGGCTGCACCAAATGCATCCAGGCCTGCCCGGTCGACGCCATCGTCGGCGCGATGAACCTGATGCATACCGTGATTCGCGACGAGTGCAACGGTTGCGACCTGTGCCTGCCGGTCTGCCCGGTCGACTGCATCGTCATGGAGCCGGCACCGGCCGTGCCGCCCGCTTTCGAACGGGCTTCGCAGTTTCGCGAACGCCATCTGGCACGCGGACGGCGACTCGAACGCCGCGCGGCAGACGACGAACAGCGGCGCCGGCAACGCAAGACCGCGACGCCTGCCGTCGATCCCGTCGCAGCCGCGCTCGCCCGGCTCGGTGCGTCCGCAGCGCCCGCCAAGAATCCGTAGCGCGATGAATCCGGCCAAGCGACGCGAGATCTACACGCGGCTGCGCGACACCAATCCCACGCCGACGACCGAGCTGCTGTTCGGTTCGCCGTTCGAACTGCTGGTGGCGGTGGTGCTGTCGGCACAGGCCACCGACGTGTCGGTGAACAAGGCCACGCGCAAGCTCTATCCCGTCGCCAACACGCCGGCAGCGATCCTCGCGCTCGGCGAGACCGGGCTGCGCGAGTACATCAAGACGATCGGCCTGTTCAACACCAAGGCGAAGAACGTCATCGCCCTCTGCGAGATCCTGCTGCGCGAGCACGACGGCCAGGTCCCGCGCGATCGCGAAGCGCTCGAGAATCTGCCCGGCGTCGGCCGCAAGACGGCGAACGTCGTGCTCAACACCGCGTTCGGCGATCCCACGATCGCAGTGGATACGCACATCTTCCGCGTCGCCAACCGTACCGGCCTGGGGCCGGGCAAGAACGTGCG
>CAZXXM010000005.1:1552-6962 GCA_964644715.1 uncultured Salinisphaerales bacterium | reverse complement strand
GATTCACGGCCTATCGGAACAAGATCGCAGCAGCGCGGTGAACCACAGTGTCTTGCTGACCTTTCGGGCGGTTCCGCCGAACCGCCGCTGACCCGATAATCTCCCCCTTTCCCCCTCCCCTTTTTCCGAGCCCATGGACAACAGCGACCTCGAACTCTTCCGCGACAACGTTCGCCGCTTCTTCGCCGAACAGGTCGAGCCGCATTACGAGGAATGGGAGAAGGCCGGGCGCGTGCCGCCCGAGCTGTACCTGAAGATGGGTGAACAAGGCCTGCTGTGCGTCGATCAGCCGGAGGAGTACGGCGGCATGGGCGCGCCTTTCGAGTACTCCGTGCTGATCCTGGAGGAATGTTCGCGCATGGGCTTCATGTCGCTGGCCTCGAATCTTTCGGTGCATTCGGACATCGCGGCGCCGTACATCCTGCACCTGGGCACCGAAGAGCAGAAGCAGCGCTTCCTGCCGCGCATGGCGCGCGGCGAGTGCATCGGCGCCATCGCGATGAGCGAACCCGGTGCCGGTTCCGACCTGCAGGGCATCAAGACCTCCGCGACGCGCGACGGTGACGGCTACTTCATCAACGGCTCGAAGACCTTCATCACCAACGGCCAGAACTCCGGCGTCGTGGTGACGGCGACCAAGACCGATCCGAAGCTCGGCGCGCGCGGCACGACGCTGATGCTGGTCGACACCTCGCTGCCGGGCTTCAAGCGCGGCCGCAATCTGGAGAAGGTGGGCCAGTACGCGGCGGATACCTCGGAGCTGTTCTTCGACAACGTCCGGCTGACCGAGAACGACGTGCTCGGCCGTGTCGGCGGCGGTTTCGGACATCTGGTCGACGAACTGCCGCGCGAACGCTTGGTGCTCGGCGCGATGGCCGTCGCGCACGCGCAGGGCGCGATGGAAAAGACCATCGAATACGTCACGCAGCGCAAGGCCTTCGGCCAGGCCATCGCCTCGTTCCAGAACACGCGCTTCGAACTGGCGAAGATCAAGACCGAGATCGAGGTGCATCGCGCCTTCGTCGAGAAGTGCGCTGCGCTGTACGCGCAGAAGAAGCTCGACGCGCCGACGGCGGCGATGGTCAAGCTGTCGACGTCCGAGATGGAGGGCCGCGTCACCGACGCCTGCCTGCAGCTCTTCGGCGGCTACGGCTACATGAGCGAGTACCCGATCTCGCGCTTCTGGGCCGACGCGCGCATCCAGCGCATCTACGGCGGCACTTCCGAGATCATGAAAGAGGTCATCGGCCGCAGCCTCGTCGGGCGCGGCTGAGCCGCCGACGGGCGCCCGCGCGGCGAGGTCCGCGCGAGCGTCCGACCGGTCGGGCGCTTCGCCGCAGCATTCAGTTGAGGCTCAGTCGCTCGATCCAGCCTATGCTCCACGAACCGTCTCTGGGAGCTTCGTCGAATGCGCCGTCCATCCATCCTGGCCGCCCTGGCCCTTTGCGCGTCCCTGGGAACTGCTCGTGCCCAGGACAACATCCCGCAACCTCCGCCCCAGCCGCCTGAGCCGGTCCCGGCGCAGGGGACCGCGGAGAACAAGCCGATTCCGCAGGACGGCTACACCGCCGAAGAAATCGTCAACGTCGCCGGCAATTTCTTCGGCGGCGCGTCGGAAGGCCTGGCCAAGGTCATCGAGCGCGTGTTCAAGCAGCAGGGCAAGCCCGTCGCCTACATCGCCGGCGAAGAAGCCAGCGGCGCCATCGGCGTGGGCCTTCGCTATGGACGTGGCACGCTGACCTACCCGGACGGCGGCAACATGCCGGTGTTCTGGCAGGGCCCGTCGATCGGCTGGGACTTCGGCGGCAATGCCTCGAAGGTGTTCACCCTGGTCTACAAGATCCAGAACACACATGACCTGTTCCAGCGCTATCCCGGCGTCGACGGCAGCTTGTACCTGGTCGCCGGCGTCGGCGTGAACTACCAGCGCGCCGGCGAGATCACGCTGGCGCCGATCCGCACCGGCGTCGGCCTGCGCGCCGGCGCCAGCGTCGGCTACCTGCACTACACGATGAAGGAGTCGTGGATCCCGTTCTGATCTTCGCGATCCAGCAACACCCGGCGCCAACAAAAACGCCCGCTTCGGAATCCGAAGCGGGCGTTTTCTTGTTGCGGGCCTTGCGACCCGGCTGACCTCAGAACTTCATCGCGAGACGGAAGAACATGTTGGCGTCCGAATCGTGCAGGACATCCTTGGCGACGTTCTTCTCGTGGAACGACTCCGCGTACGAGACCGAGGCCTCGAACGGTCCGCGGCTCATCGCCAGCGAAACGCCGCCGTCGGCCAGCGACTGCGTCGCGCCGTCCTGGCCGTCGAACGGATTCTCGTACTTGCTGTAGCCGTACTCTGCGAACAGCGTCGGCGCGAACTTCACCGTGGCGACGTCGTAGCTCTTGAATTCAAACTGGAAGCGCGCAACGCCGCCAGAGTCGCCGGACGCCACGCCCGGCAGGTAGGACTCGATGTTGCCCAGGCCACCCACGACCCACTGCTGCTGTTCGGGCAGCGTGTCGTCCGTGATCTGCGCGAACAGCATCAATCGCAGGGCGAGCCATTCCGACACATTCGACTTGATGCTGGCCGTCGGGCGGAAAAGCAGGTATCCCAGGTCGGCGGCGGTGATGGGATTGTCGGTCTTGTTGTCGCCCAGCCCCGAACGCACCGCGACACCGGCGCTGAGTTCGGTTGGCAGATCGAGCAGGTTCAGGATGTAGGAGTACTGGGTGGACAGTTCGGCTGACGCGTACTCCTGCCGCTGCAGCGTCTGGTCCGACATCGTGACGGCGAAATCCTTGTACGTGTAGTCGATCTTCGCGCCCACGCCCCAACGGCTGTAGAAGCTGGAGTGCAGCAGGCCGGTCCAGCCAGCTTCCGCCTCGCGAATATTCCCGGAGAGCTTCAGCGTACCGGGCGCTGCGCCCGGGGTCGGAGGCAAGCCGATCAGACCGAGCACCGCATCCAGCAGGTTCCCGACCAGGTTTCCGGTCTGCGGGTCCAAGCCGCCCTCCACGACCTGCTGATAGCCGACGTAACGGCCCTGCACGGCGAACAGGCCCCAGGGTGTGACCTTGCCCCAGCTGAGCGTGTGCTCGTTGTAGCCGTCGCTGGTGGGCTGGTCGTGGTCCAGGCCTTCCATACCGTAGCGGCCGCTGGCGCGGAGCTCGTCACCGGTGGTGAACGAGGTCTTCGCGAACCAGTCCAGGAAGTGGCGTCCGACGAAACGATTGCCGGGGTTGCCGAAGCCCAGTCCCATCGAGCTGCGGCCGGGGCCGTTGTCGTTCGGCTCGATCCGCAACACCGATCCCTCGCCGTCCGCGATGAACGCCGGATTCGCACTCTGCCCGGCACGATCCGCATGCAGCGATGCGAACGTGCGGGCGGGCTCGAGCTGCTCGTCGGTCAGCGGGTCGGCGCCGGCGAGCCCGTCGAAATACGCGGCGTAAGGCTCCGGCGCTTCGACCTTCGTCACTTTTCCGAGCGACACGGAAACGTACAGGTCCGGCTCGGCCAGCGCGTACACCACGCGGGCGGCGGGATATCCGGCGAGGTAATAAACCGCCTGGATCCTGCGGACGGCGTCGGAGAGATTCTCCGCGCCGGTGATGGCCTGTTCGACCGTCTCCTTCGATACGACATCGGGTCCGAACACGTGGACCTGATTCTGCAGGACCGCAGCGGTGACGTATTCGCCACCCTGGGCTCGAAGGGTTTCAGCCGAGCCGAGTTCGGGCGTGGCTGGCGCTGGCAAAGCAATAGGCATCTTCTCTTCCCACCTGATCAATTCTGATTTATTGACGCGACGCGGCATCGTGGCCGCGTCGCGTTGTCTAGCTGATCCGCCGTTCAGGCGGACACAACTTTGAGTCTATTTTATTTTTTGAGCGCGACCGTGGTTTCCTGGCGGCAGGGCACGCGGCGCTTCACCGGCTTGCCCTGGGCGTTCTTTTCCACGGCCACGCACTGCGCGGCGTCCTCGGCGAGTCCGCTGTCTTCGCTGCGACCACCCTCGTCTTCGGGGTTGCCGCCGTTGGAGCCACCGTCGTTGTTGCCGTTACCGTTTCCGCCGTTGAGGACACCCGCACCGACGATGCCGCTCTGGCCGCTGGCGGCCGTGCTGCCCTTGCCAGAATTCAGTGCACCCGCACCTGCGACGCCGCCGTTGCCAGAGCCGCCGCCGTTGAGAATGCCGGCGCCGACGGCGCCGCCGTTACCGGAGGTGGCGCCATTGAGCACGCCTGAACCCACGACGCCGCCGTTGCCGGAGTCGGAACCGTTCAGCACACCGGCTCCGATCGTGCCGCCGTTACCGGCATTCGCACCGTTGAGAACGCCCGCACCGGCGACCGCGCCGTTGCCCGCGTTGTCACCGTTGAGGACGCCGGCGCCGATGCCCTTGGAGGAGTTGCCCGCGTTCGAGGCGTTCAGCACGCCGGCACCGATCGCTCCGCCGTTACCGGCGTTGGAACCGTTCAGCACGCCCGCACCGATTCCGTTGGCCGAGTTGCCCGCATTGTTGCCATTGAGAACGCCGGCGCCTGCGATGGCACCGTTCCCCGCGTTGTTACCGTTGAGGACACCGGCACCGATGCCGTTCGCCGAGTTGCCGGCATTCGCGCCGTTGAGCACACCGACACCCGCCAGGCCGCCGTTACCGGCATTGGAGCCGTTGAGAACACCCGCGCCGATGCCACCGGCCGAATTGCCCGAATTGTTGCCGTTCAGAGCGCCGATGCCGGCCAGGCCCCCCGCGGTCGAATTGCCCGCGTTGCTGCCGGACAGAAGCGCCACGCCCAGCGGGCCGTTGCCGGAATCGTTGCCGCAGAGGACGCAAACACCGGCCACGGATCCCGTGCCGCTGTTGCTGCCGGCGAGAACGCCGACGCCGATCGCGCCACCCGTACCGGCGTGATCGCCCGTCAGTGCTCCGACGTTCGCCAAACCGTTGCTGCTGGTCATCGTGGCCCCGGATCCGCCGCCGATGCCGACGCCAAGGCTGTCGATGACCGGGATGGAACCGGCGATCGAGTTGATCGGCTGCGCCGCCATCCTGCCGAGACCGCTGACCTGGCCGGTGAGGCTGCCCAGCGAGGCCACTTCCCTGCCGCCAGCGCTGATGGCGAGCGGCTGACCCTGGTTCAGCAGGCTCACGCCGAGCTGGCCACCCGAACCACTATTGGTGCCTGACAACGCACCGACGCCGATGAGGCTGCCGTTGCCGCTGTTGTTGCCGTTGAGCAGGCCCACGCCGATCGGACCGTTGCCGGCGTTGTTGCCCGACAGCGCCCCGATGCCGGCCAGCGTGCCGGAATTGCCCGAATTGTTGCCGTTGAGGATGCCGACGCCGAGCGGGCCGTTGCCGGCATTGTTGCCCGACAGTGCCGCGATGCCCGCGAGCGTCGACGTGTTGCC
>CAZXXM010000005.1:0-1452 GCA_964644715.1 uncultured Salinisphaerales bacterium | reverse complement strand
ATGCCGAGGGCGCAGGATTTCCTGAAAGTCATGTGAAGCCTCCCTGATGACGAATGAATGCAGATGGACGTCCACGCGCGTCGTTCCACATCCGCGAGCTCTCCACCGACTCGCAACTGCCCGTTTGCCCGTCGGTCTATTTCCGAGCTCTGATGGGGCGACATGCTTCTTCGCCCTGGTCGGATAAGAGACCGCCGCTGTGTGCAACCGTGCCCGATTAACGTGTAAGGCGGGTGACATTACACACCGGCGTCATTTTGAACAACGCTACTCGCGGTTCGTTTTGACGCGCTGCGCTCGAACCCGAGGCATGAATCGAGGTCCATCCCGATGGAACCTTGAACGCGGTTGAACCGTCTCCATAGCAATGGGACGGAACGTTTTCGTAATATCGATACCTCATTAAATATCTGGAGAACTCTATGAACCAGCGCCAGTACCCGGCCGCCGTCATTCGCGGTGGCCGTACGTTCGAGCACGGTGCGCTCGAGGGCAGCGCGAAGGTCCTGAGGCAGACCTACATGCTGCTGTCGATGACCCTGCTGTTCAGCGCCGTCACCGCTGGAGCCTCGATGGCGCTCGGCGTGGGCTACGGCATCAGCCTGATCTGCTCGCTCGTCTCGTTGGGCCTGCTGTGGTTCGTGGTGCCACGCACCGCCAACTCCGAAGCCGGCATCTGGGTGGTGTTCGCCGTGACCGGTCTGCTCGGTTTCGGCCTGGGCCCGATCCTGAATCGCTATCTGGGCACCGCCAACGGCGCGCAGACGGTGATGACGGCGCTCGGCCTGACCGGCGCAATCTTCGTCGGCCTCTCGGCCTACGCGCTCAAGACGCGGCGTGATTTCAGCTTCATGCGCGGCTTCCTGGCCAGCGGCATGATCCTGATGCTGGTGATGATGGTCGGCCTGATCGTGGCCAGTCTGATGGGCGTGAACGTCCAGCCGCTGTCGCTGGCCTTCTCGGGCATCGTGGCCCTGCTGATGGCTGGCATGATCCTTTACCAGACCGGCGAGATCATCAACGGCGGCGAGACCAACTACGTGCTGGCCACCGTCAGCCTGTACGTTTCGATCTACAACCTCTTCACCAGCCTGCTGCACCTGCTGGGCTTCGCCTCCGGCGACGAGTAAGCGGTTCGCATCACATTCGAGGCCCCGCTCCGGCGGGGCCTTTTCATTAGATCGGGGAAAACGCGATGAACTGGACCGTGCTCGGTCAGACCACCGGCCTGCTGATCCTGTCCAACGTCTTCATGACGATGGCCTGGTACGCGCACCTCAAGGAGCTGAGCGGCAAGCCCTGGATCGTCGCCGCGCTGATCAGCTGGGGTATTGCGCTGTTCGAATACCTGCTGCAGGTCCCCGCGAACCGGATCGGCTACACGGCGCTATCGCTGCCGCAGCTGAAGATCCTGCAAGAGGTCATCACACTCGCGGTGTTCGTCCCCTTCGT